>JAAXQB010000380.1 GCA_012329085.1 Methanosarcinales archaeon
AGCAGCCGCGGTAAGACGTAGGGGGCGAGCGTTACCCGGATTCACTGGGCGTAAAGGGCGTCTAGGCGGTTCGGCAAGTCGCCTGTGAAAGCCCCTGGCTCAACTGGGGGAGGTCGGGCGATACTGCCGGGCTAGAGGGCGGCAGAGGAAGGTGGAACGGCCAGAGTAGCGGTGAAATGCGTAGATACTGGCCGGTACCCCGATGGCGAAGGCAACCTTCTGGGCCGTCCCTGACGCTGAAGCGCGAAAGCGTGGGGAGCAAACCGGATTAGATACCCGGGTAGTCCACGCCCTAAACGATGTGGGCTAGGTGTCGGCCCGTCACTGGGTTGGTGCCGCAGCTAACGCGTTAAGCCC
>JAAXQB010000228.1 GCA_012329085.1 Methanosarcinales archaeon
ATACAATACTTTATGTAAACGGATGTGATAGTATAATTTATGATGTTACAATTATTGTAGATAGTTTTGAAAATGTTGTTATAGATACGACTATTTGCCAAGGTGTGCCTTTTATAATAAATGGTGTTACTTATAGTACCAATCAAGTAAATACTTTGGATACTGCTTACTATAGTCAAAGTGGCTGTGATAGTATTCACTATGATATAACAATAAATATAGATAGCTCTGAAAATGTTATTGTTGATACTGCTATTTGTCAGGGTCAATCTGTAATGGTGAATGGAATGAATTATACTTCAAATCAAGTAAATACTTTGGATACGGCATTTTATTCGTTTAGTGCTTGTGATAGTATTCTTTACACTATTAATATTGTTGTAAACCCAACTTTTGATGATACAGCAGTAATAAACATTTGTGCTAATGAGACATATACTATGCCTGATGCTACTATAGTATCTTCTACTGGGATATATTATTTTCCTGATACTACAATAAATGGTTGTGATTCATTATATACTGTAGATTTAACTGTAAATCCTTTACCTATTACTAATGTAAATATTGGAATATGTCTTGGAGATAGTGTCTTTTTAGAAAATGCTTGGCAAAATTCAGCAGGTGTATATACAGATACTGTTGTAATGGCTAGTCCAATTTGTGATTCGATTATTATTACAACTTTAACGATAAATCCTATTCCTGTAGTTGTGGCGAATGCAAATAATACTAACTTATGTCAAGGTGAAACATTAATACTTTTTGGTAGTGGTGCTACAAGTTTTATATGGACAAATAGTGTTGTGAATAATGTTGGTTTTATACCAAGTTTAGGAGCATCAACTTATGTTGTAACAGGTACAGATGCTAATTCATGTACTAGTACTGATACCATTGATGTTATGGTAAACGCTACCTTTTCTTCTATAGAAAATATTACTATTTGTGAAGATGCATTGCCTTTTGTTTTTCATGACGGTAGTTCTTATAATTCAAATTCTTCTACAAGTCATATAAGTAATTTGATTACAGTAAATAACTGTGATAGTTTGATAACTACGAATTTAACTATTAACAATTTAGGTGTATTTTCTACTATTCCAGATACTATTAAAGTTTGTGATAATTTTTATCAAGAAATAGAAATGAATAATCAAAACATGACATCCGTACAATGGCAGTTAAATAGTGGTACGGGTTTCAACAACTTGATTGATACAGGTATTTATTCAGGAACAGCTTCAAATAAATTAACAATAAGTTCTTTAGATGTTTCTTTAGACGGGAATATGTATAGAGTTGTGATGTTTGATGAATGTGGTTATGGTCCATTTATGGATACAACAATTCTTAAAGTAGCAGAACCTCATGATGTTGCAAACCCAATAGATGATGTAGTAAGATGCTTAAGAGATAGTTCTTTAATTGTTATAGACTATAACGGATATAATTATGTTTGGAACAATGGGCAAACAGGACCACACTTAATAGTAAATGGTAGTGGTACTTATACAGTAAACTTCTTAGAAAACGGAACAGACTGTAAAATGGATGATGAGTTTGAAGTTGAAATCAATGATTGTGTAGCCAACTGTGTTGTGTTAGCACCTACAGGTTTTAGTCCTAATGAGTCCAATTCAAATGATCTTTTTAGAGTGATGACTTCTTGTGATGAAGGGTTTTCTTTCTTTGAGTTTAAAGTTTTTAATAGATGGGGTGAAATGGTATATACTACAAACAACCCTACAGATGGTTGGGATGGTGAATATAAAAACGGAAAAGCTGAAATTGGCGTTTATGCTTATACTGTTGACTTTATTAAAAATGGTATAACTAAAAAGGAGAAACTGATTGGTCAGGTTACTTTGATTAGGTAAGTTTTTGATTCAATATTATATATTTTAAAACGATTCTCAGTTATCTAAGAATCGTTTTTTAACAAATAATATATCGTTTTTTAAATTATAAAGCTATTTTTGACAATTCTATGATAAAACTAATTCAAAAACCAATTTTAAGCTTAATTTTAACATTCATTTATTCGTTTACTTTTTCGCAAAACAACTATACTGTAACAGGTTTTCTTCTCGAATCTGGTCGTGGGGATTTTTAGATTTCAGATTTCAATTTCCCAAACTTATCGAAAATAAATCTGTTTGAAAAAATAAGTGTTAAAACTAAATTCAGATTGCTTGAAACAAAAATGGCAAGCATTATTAATATCTGATAGCGAACGGCAGTTGTTGGGTCAGATCCTCCTAACATTTGTCCTGTCATCATTCCAGGTAAAGATATTAACCCAATTACAGACATACTTGCTATCATAGGATTTAATGCTTTTTTAATAGCATCTCGCATATAAGGTAAAATAGCTTTTTTATGATCATTTTTGTTTACCAAAATAAAATAATAGAGTTGATTATTGTTTTTCAACTTATCGAAATAAGCGTTTAAACCTACTATATTGTGATTCATACTATTACCGAGTATCATTCCCGAAATGGGTATAAAATACCTTGCATCAAATACGTTTTCTAAGTTTATAATGAAACCTAAGAAAAAAGTATCTATAAGTAACAAACTCAAGCTCAATGCTGTAAAAAGTGGAAATATAAACAAACTTATTTTTAGATTACTCCGTTTTATAGTCGTAAAAACACTTACGATTATCATTATAAATACCCATAGAATATTTACCCAAGGATTGTTTAAAGTAAAAATATAGGAGAAATAAAAAGCAACAATCGATAATTGAACAGCCATTCGTATTGTAGCTATAATAACTTCTTTGATTAATCCTGTTTTGTAATAATACAACCAGAAAATTGGTAACAATAAAATACCATAAGCTAAAATAAGTTTATAAACGGATATGTCAACAGCTCCATTCATTATAATTCAATAATTTTAGTACAAGCATTTATCCATTCTTGGTTATGAGAGGCCGAAATTACCGTTAAGTTTTCTTTTTCTAAAACAGTTTTTATTAAAATAGAAATTGATTTATTTCCTAATGCAGAAGTTGGTTCATCTAAAATTAAAATCTCTTTTTCTAAACTTAAACAAGAAGCTAAAAGCATTCTTTGTTTTTGTCCTCCGCTAAGGCTTTGAAATTTTTGTTTTAACAATTCTTTCGATATATGAAGCTTTTCAAGATAGTTTTCAAACTTAGTTTTATCAATATCCATCAACATTATAAGTTCTTCACCTGTTTCTATATTTATAGCTAATTCTTGTGGTAGCCAAGCGATTTTTACTCTTAGTAATTTTATATTACTTGAATTTATTTTTGTATTTTTAAATTGAATTCCACCATTTTCAAAACTTTCTAAACCCATTAAAATATTCAATAAAGTAGATTTCCCTTTTCCAGATTGGGCTGTAAAACAAACTTTTTGTCCACTATTTATTTGAAAAGATAAATCTTTAAAAAGTAAATTTTTCTTATAACTTTTTGAAATATTATGGACTAAAATCATTCAAGCGTTTTAATAAATATTAATCATTAAAAGTTTTCAAAAAGTAACCTGTTAGACTTCCAAAACCTCCTGCCAGTCCGCCTATAAAGCTTGTAGCTATAATTAGTAAAATAGAATTTTTAAATGGTAAAACATTTGCCATTCTTTCTACTAACACAAAATCGTTGTTTACTGAATTTATTGTTGTAAGCACAAACCATAATAGAAAAATAGCTATAAACCCTGCTAAAAATGAATTTATTGCTTTGTCTCCAAATGCGAAAGATATAACAAACGCTACCAATACAAACAACCACCAAATTGGTAAATATAGATGTATTAAATACGATAAACCAGCTATAAGTATAATGCTGAATAATGTTTTCATAGTTTTTTTTTTATGAGTCTGATATCAAAAATACTATTTTTTATTAACAGTTCTCAAAGCA
>JAAXQB010000344.1 GCA_012329085.1 Methanosarcinales archaeon
GAAATGCAAAGAAGTGACTAATATGAGGAAAACCCCGGGTCGTCTGTTAGATATTGGATGTGCCACCGGGGGCTTTTTGAAAGTGATGGCATCTTATGGTTGGAAAGCTTACGGAGTTGAGCTCAATGAAGAAGCAGTTGCTTTTGCTAAAAGAGAACAGAACTTAAATATTGTTAAGGGCGACTTTTTAGAAGTAGATTTTCCTGTGGGATTTTTTGATGTTATAACTTTATGGCATGTATTAGAACATCTTATTGACCCATCAGCTGTGTTAAAAAAGATCAGCTCTCTCTTAAAAAAGAACGGGATATTAATATATGCAATCCCAAACATTAATAGCCTTGAGTACATAGTTTTTCGTAGGTGGTGGTCAGGATGGGATGTTCCTCGTCACTTGTATACTTTTAGCTTTTACTCAATGACTCTCCTGACTAAAAAGTCAAACTTTCGGATTATTAAGACAAAATGCTTCTGTGGAGGATACGACACTTTTCTCATGAGTCTACACAACTTTCTTGAAGTGAAGTGTATGACTGTCAGGCTAAGAAATTGTATTATGAAAATAGTAAAGAATTTCTCTTTTCGTGTAATTTCCCTGCCTTTTTTCTATCTACTTAACTTACTTAAAAAAGGTAGTACTATTACTTACTACCTGAAAAAAGAAGAGTGAGATTTATATCAAAATTCTTTAACAGGGGGGTATATGAGATACTTAATTATGGTTTTCTGTTCCCTATTTTTTGTGTCACATCGTAGTTCTGCTGATAGTTGGACTCAAACAGATTGGAGTGGAGGAAGCGGACATCTGTTTTGGCATCCCGATAGTGCCACCACTTATTATTCCCATAGCAATCTTATTTACGAAATTGTTGGGACTCTTCTGTTATCCTCTGGAATGTGGACAGAAATAGAACAGCTTGACCCCGCTAATAATGTTTATGATATCCTACAAGTTCCTGATAGCACAATATATGCGGGAACAGGTGAGGCTGGCTATATCTTTAAAACTTACAATAACGGCATATCCTGGGATTCATTATTCCGAGTTCCAGACTGGGAGAGAATAGCTAATGTTTTCTTTGAGAATGCACATCTATATGCCACTGTGGATATTCCTAATAGAACGTTTATTATAAAATATGCAGCGAATGAACAATCGCTTGAATCTTTTTCTGAGTTGACAGGGACAACTTTTTCTTATTCTTTGATTAGAACTAATGGCTACTGGTTTGTTGGCACGGGTGATAACCCTGCTCATATTTATCGTGGGACTACTCTTGGGAGTCCCTGGTCACCACATGCTACCTTGAATGATAAACAGGTTTTGGCACTTCTGGAAGCTTATGATGGGACACTTTATGCAGGCACTGGATGGAATAATGGGATTGTGGCGAAGTCTGTGGATAATGGAAATACCTGGACCGAGACAGGTGACTTGCCTGGTGCTAAATCGGTATTTGCTCTTGTGCAAGGTGGAGATTCTGCTATCTATGCAGGGACAGATACATCGGGAATAGTTTATAAGACACTTGATGGAGGGAGTACATGGATTGAGTCTGGAGACCTGCCTTTAGCCACAAAGGTTCGCTCCCTGATTTATGTTCCAGAATATTCTATGCTTGTTGCGGGGGTAGAGTCTGAAGATGATACTGCAAGGGCATTTATATCCATAGATAATGGCGCGAACTGGATTAATTTCGGTGCTATGCCCGGTGCATCCATTCCTTACTGCCTGCTTCATACTCTTGGCGGTTCTTTGCTTGCTGGAACAGACCATAATGGTGCTATATTTAAGGCAACTGGCTTTGATTCAACAGGATGGCTTATATCATCTGTCCATAATACAGGAACAGATAATGGCAGCACGCAGTTTGGAGTTATGTCCTGGGATGCGGAGGATAATAGTCAGGATGTTATCTTTCGTGTAAGAACTTTTCCTGGTGGTCTTGATTCCGTGGTCCTTGACTCACTTGCTCGTGATACGCTATGGCTTGACTCTGATACGGTTATAAATGGACAGGATATATCAACTATAAATTCTGTTAGCGATGGTGACCAGTTTATACAGTATAGAGTTGATTTAAGAAGTCAGAACCCATTTATCACCCCTATTCTTGAAGAGGTTCGTATTGAGTATACGCTTGATACAATACCGCCAGGAATTCTTGAGGCAAGGGCATTTGGAAGTGAGTATCTTATAGATACGGTAGTCGTTACAAATGATTTTGTCAAGTTGTGTTTTGATGAACCTACAAATAAATTTAATATTACATCCCATAATATAGACTATGTTCTCTCTCTGCGTCCGCATACTCATTCCTGGCTTGATGGAGATGGAAATATAGGAGATGCGGTCTGGAATGATGTGGGGGATACTCTCAAAATCACATTGTCATTTTTAGGAGGGACCCCAACTGTTATTCCTGGTGATATTATAGTTCCCTCAGGTGACAGTCTTGGAGATCTATGGAACCCGACCATTTCGTCTGTCGTAATAACTGGCACCTTTGCCCCATTTATTGATTCAATAGTAGCTTATGAGAATATTGATTCTATTGAGGGAATTGATGGAGATGATTATGTTACAATCTATTTCAGTAAGAGAACCAATAGACCTATTATCCCAGATACTCTAATAGATTCAATTCTCAGAGTGAGAAAGGGAGATTCTATAAAGACATGGCTTTCGGGTGGAGGAGAGATCCGGGCAATTTCATGGGACACCCATGGATGGGCTCTTACTTGCTCTCTATCAGTAGTGGGGGGAGTTCCAACAATTGCTGTCGGCGACATCCTATTTCCTGATAGTGCTGGAGGGATAGTGATAATGGATAAGTTTTTGAGATTTCCTGTCATATCACCCGCTACTATATCTGGAGATTTCGGTGATTATGGACCTATAATAGATTCTGCTTTTGCCTCATTTGACTCAATCCCAGTTCCTCCGTATTATGACGATTGGGTACTTCTATTCTTTAGCGAGAAGACAAATGCACCTGTTATAGATAGCTCAAATATAGACAGTGTTCTCAGGCTATCAGGAGGTCATAGCTGGCATATAGACACCCTATATCAAGTAAAAACTGATTGGACAGGGGACACGATTCTTATAATTAGCTGGTGGCCGATATACGGTATTGAGGAGGAGACCGATTACCGATTACCGCTCACCTATCACCTTTTCCAAAACTCCCCCAATCCGTTTGTTAATAGAACGATAATCAGGTACGCAGTAGGGAGTGATGAAGGTCAAAAAGTCAAAAAGTCAAAAAGTCAAAAGGTTTCTCCACCCCCAGCAGATTTATCCTTTATCCTTTATCCTTTATCCTTTTCCGACCCCGTTGCAGTTGGTGACACCATCTATCC
>JAAXQB010000133.1 GCA_012329085.1 Methanosarcinales archaeon
AGCATGATAAAATCTTTAATTTATTTTATAGGGTGAGTGAAGAAATAAAAGGAACAGGAACGGGTCTTGCAATTGTTAAGAAAATTATTGAGGTGCATGGCGGCAATATATGGGTAGAATCTGCAAAAGGAAAGGGGGTGTATATTTTATTTTACAATTCCCTATGTGGATTATTGATTGATGGTAAATAAAAATTTTGTGATGCCCCCACCATAAAGTAATTGTATTGCATAGCATTTTTTCATTAGCACATTCGGGACGAATGGGCGTTAAATATAACTTATAAAGTTATATAATAGAGTAAATTTTTAATAGCTCGTTCGAAACGAACGATCGTTATCTCGCAATTTAGTAATATTTTAAAATTATTTTATTTAATGCGTAATATTTAATTTCAAAAAATAACTTTTTACAATACATTAAGTTCTTAAAATTTTATAACAATGAAATTAACATTGAAATTTTCTTAAATTCTATATATATATATGGATATATATATATCTTACTTTCCACAGATTTTCATCTATCTTTTTATACAATTTATAATAATTATATTTTTAGATATTTGATAAATATTATTTTTAGAGTGTAATGGCACAATCTGTTTAATTTCAACAAAGAATGCTATATATACATAAAATTTCAATCTGAAATATTGATTAAATCCTTTGCAAATAAATCATAATAAAAAGCAACATCCTTATCAATTATTGGTGGAGTAACTGTAATAAGAATTGCAATATTATTATAATTTAAACGCCAATAAATATGTCTAAACTATGCATCATATTTACAATTAAGGATGTCTATAAATTAAATTAATTGCACAAATTAATAAAATTAGAATAATAATCATAACATGTATAATATTTTTTGCATTTGTAAGAACTCTAACTTTACCACATGTAAATAATTGATTAAATTTGATAATTCGATAGTTCGTGTAAAATAAGTTATAGCTGTATGTGTAAGATTATTTGTTGATGCCTTAAATAATAATAAAGGAATTGTGCGATTAACAACAACAAGAGCAAACGCGGTTGGTGTTGATGAAGTATCATTTGCAAAAATTGTTTTTGAAATCATATCACACAGTTTAACAATTTTGGATATAACTGGGTTTTCAAAAACAAATTGAGATAAAGAATTTATATCTTATTCAATTGCATATGATGGAAAAATAATAATGATATCGCTATAACATACAGAAGAATATAAATATTATTTTGAAAAGTCAGAACCAAAAATATCAGAATTTGTGATTGTGATTGTAATATTGTCAATTCTTGGAGTTGTATTGTTATTTAAAAAAATCAAATAACGATCATTCGTTCCGAACGATCAAACGCTCATTCGTTCCGAACGAGCTATCAAAGATTTTTTTAACGCACATTCATTATGAATATGCTAAAACAAAACTTAAATAAAATAAAAATGAGATTTAAAAATCTTATTCTATTTTTTTAAATAATTCAAAAAGTTTATTTGAAATGAATGCATCATTCATAAAATATATAATATTTATTAATAAATATAATTTTTAATTTTATTAAAATGCCATAACAATCAAATAAAGAAATGTATTTATACTTGAATGAATGATAATTAAAGACATGAAATTAAAGCCATCGATATACGAATATGAAAATGGAGTGTATTTGCATCAATTTATAAATAGATATGTAAATATATGGGGGCGATGTGGAAAAAAATAATCTAATACATTATAAAGTAGTTGTTGCACATGTGCTTGCAATTTTTATGGGGGAGTTTTTTATATTTTATGGGCAAATGCTTGCGGGTGCAACCATCCATTTTATCAACATGCACACAATAGTTATTTCAATGGTATTTATCAAAAATAAAAATAGTGTATTGACCAATCAACTTATTCAATCACTTGTTCTTTTATTGCAACTTAGACTAATCAGCATGATAATGCCAATATTCTTTGCTATGACGATATACCATCATGCAATGATATATGCACCATTATTCATACCAATATATATTTTACTTGTGCATCAAAAATTTACAATGAATGAAATTGGGGCTACTTTTAAATCATTCCATATATATGTTATGGCTGCAATTCCAATTGGAATGGGATTGGCATGGATTGGATATCATGTAATTCATCCTGCATACATGATACCAGATATTAGAGTGCCAAATTTAATAATTATGGCTATAATAATGATTATGTTTGCAGGCATGGCAGAATCACTTATTTTTTGGTCGATATTACAAACAAGATTTGAAAAAGTAATAGGTCCATTGCAAGGAGTGTTAGCCACAAGTGTTTTATTTGGAATTATGCACTCTGGGCATGGAAATATATATGTAATTGCTTTTGCATGCTTTGTAGGATTGATAATGGGATATATATTTCATAAAACTCGAAGCTTGCCATTCATAGTAAGTATATTTTGTATTAATAATATATTCCTTTATGGATTATTTCCACACATGCTATAAATTATTACAATATGTATTCAAAATATCTTAATATATTAGAAATGATTATTGTTAAATAAATAAAAATGAATGTTAGCATACACATAACAAATGTATTTTTACTCCACTCATTTTGCATGTTTAAATGCGATATAAGTTCGATTGTTGTAATTGATATTATAAGTGAGATGGTTATGAATAGCAATCCATATTCAAATGGTATGGCGTTATGCACATTTGCAGATTCTACATTTGATACAATGACTGTTAACATGATATTATAATTACTTGCATTAATTTATAAACTTTACAATTCTATTTAAAATTGATAGAAGTTTAATATATGGTGTTTAAAATTTGATTTTTAAAAATATTTAAATTTACTAATTGATGTTACACAAATATAATTTTATTTTATTTCTGTATTTCAATAGCTTATTCAAAATGAATGGGCGTTATCTTGCATTTAAAATACTGATTTACAATTACTTTTTTTATCATTTGTGTTAATTTACTTTATTGTATGTATTTAATGATTGTAAAAAAATATGCATTAATTTGTGTAATTTACATACTTTTCAGATTGATGTATTCATCACTTTTTCATTGTATGTAACTTATAAAGTTATATGCTTAACATGATTTCTTTACAATAGCTATAAAAAAAATTCAACGGATCATTCGGGATGAATGATTATTGTTTCATAAATTTTTCAAGTCATAAATTATTAATTCTTATTAATTTTTAAAATTTTTTTTTTAATTTATTTGAAAATATTATAATTATTGGAATCGTAACAAGCAATAAAATGATGAAAATTCCCATCGATCCATGTTTATATATAATTTGTTCAGATATTGTTATTTCTAAAATTTCATCTCCATACATCGCATCGAATAATTCATTTTCTATAAATCCTGACATCATTGCAAGTGTTGCATAAGTATCAACTCGCACAGGTGCAGTTAATCTAATCATTGTAACACCTTCATCTCTGCCAAATCTTCTAAACATATACCAATATATTGCAACTTGTTTTCTATCGGGATTTACTTGATTATGCGCAAATAATTTATTTACATACATATTTCCAAATATTAAATAATCTCCATCTCTTGCAACATTGAGTTGCTTAATATCTATATTTGAAATATCCCACCCATGACTAAAACATGCTATTGGATCGTGAAACCCTCCTCCTTTTCGGCTATTTATTATATCCATGAATATAATCCCTTCTTCGCTTGTAAATGCCCTACTCATAAGTATGTCAATATCTAATATTTCATATACATGATCTGGATATGTGAAATTAAATCCTTGCCAATTCCCAAGAACCATAGGAAATCGTTCAATGTCTTCTCTACAATTATAATCAAATGCTGTTTTTAAAAGCATACGATTCTCTGTCTCATGCCAAGAAGTATCAACAACAGTATAATCGGCAAGATCTATTGGAGATAAAAGAAAAATAATTACAAATGTTAATAAAAATATGCCAACTATTGTTATGAGATTTCTCTTAATTTCAGAGATCCGAAACACCTCCCTATGATAAATAATAGTATAATTGATATGCTAAAAAAAATTGGGCTAGATATATCATGGAAGAATACCATAGCAGCATCTTTGCCATACATGTCAGCTACAACTAATATAGATGCTATTCGTAAAATATTCATTGATATTGCAATTGGGAAAGTAGCCAAGAGTAAAGATAATTTCATATATATCGTGCCTTTCAAGACATAAGCATATATGGTTGAAAGTGTTATGAGGGAAATTATTGATTTAATTCCACTGCATGGTGCAGCTACTAAAAAAGTACCTGCATCCGTTTGTATTTTTGCACCGACATTAATGGCTGATATGCCTAAAGTTTGAACTATAATAGTTGAAATATTTGCAGAAAAAAGTTCCATATTAACAGAAGCAGTGCTAAGTGGTATTGGAACCATAAAAAATAAAAACAATATTGGAAATGCCAGCGATTTAATAGTATTTATACCGTAAATATAAATAATTAGTCCTGCCATTACAGTAATGAGTGATATGGCAGATAAAAATCTAATGGTCCAAAACCATCCTATGCCATGTATTATTAAACCAATTATAAAAAGCACAACTCCCATATCAGATGAATTTTTTTTTATAGAGGATAGTGTAGATCTTTTTTTCCATACAACATACCCAGAAATTAATGGAACCATAAATCCATGTGAAAAATATGGGTTGTGAGTCCATGAACTTATAAGCCAAGTGAATGTATTAAAATAAAGTGCAAATATAAATCCTGCTATTAACAGAAATGTAATTTTTATGTATTTATCATCGTTCATATTAATTTATTGTGTGATAAATCTGTGCAATTTATTTATTTTTGAAAGTTAAATCGTACAAATTAGTTAAATTTTGGAATGAAAAATTGCTTCGGTTATATAAATACTTTATTAGTATAAATATTTATCATTCATTTTTTTTCTTTTTTTATAAGTTTAAAAATTGAATTAATAAAGATATTTTTGCATCGGCATCAATTATAAAATGAAAATGTATTCAACATATCGATAATAATAAAATATATAAAAAAAAGTTTCATAATAGCAAATGCAATAATTAAAAATTAAAAATGATATTGAACTATTGATAATTTAATAATATTTATGCCATAAACAAAAAAATTAATCCTGCCATCTCGAAAATGAGTGGGATGGCAGGTAAAAGCTTAATAAAATGAGATAAACTTATCATATAAATTATATAATCGATTTATTATCGAATTTTATAATTTTAGCAAATCATTTTATAATTTAGTTAGATTTAAAGAATGTTTATCAATCTACTCTTTTTTTCCTTTTTTAACAAGCCCCAATCCTGACAGACCAAGACCAACTAAAATCATCGTGGTAAGTTCTGGAATTGGAACAATTGTTGCCATTTCAAGATCCATATGTAAATAATCCAC
>JAAXQB010000211.1 GCA_012329085.1 Methanosarcinales archaeon
GTTTTATGCACAAAAGCATTAGTTTTTTTTTCATTAATCTCATTGAATGCAAATATATAATCTTCTTTTTGATTATGCAAATCTGCTTGGATTTGAGTTCGTGCTGCTACCATCTGATTCAATTCATCTGATTTATAATAAATTCTAAGTGTTTTTGTTTTAAGTGTTGCATTGCAATTTTTACATTTGAAAGTTTTTGTATTATAATCAATAATTTGTGCAAATATTCTACATTTTGGACACACTATAACAGCATACATTGTAAATCAAAGATTTTTAATCGCATCTGCAATAAGTGGTGAAACACTCACGCAACTTTGTATTTTTTCAATAGTATCAGTTGCAATAATTTTTTCAACTCCTGCAAATTCAAGCTTTAAAACAGCATTTTGAGTTAATACTGGATGAATGCATGCAAGATATACATTATTTGCACCTTGTTTTTTAAGTAATTTAATAGATTCTGCCATTGTACCACCCGTTGAAATCATATCGTCCATTATCACCACATCCCTCCCCTCGACTTCCATTTCCTTTGGATTAATTGAAATTGAATCTCCTGAATGCCTTACCTTATCCAAATAATCGACATCCATTTCAATATCTAATGCTACGCTTTGTGCAATTCCCAATGCACCTTTATCTGGCGCTAAAATTAATCCATTAATAAGATTAAGTGTTGATATATAATTCCCAAGTAAATTAGATGCATCAAGGTCAAAAGATTTTGCATTAAAAAAATTAAGAATGTTTTTCTCATGTATATTAACAGTAAAAACACTATCTACATCAATCGTTCGTGCAATTGCTCTTGCACTTATTGGCTCTCCCTGTTTAAATTTTTTATCTTGTCTTGCATACCCCATATATGGAATAATTACCGTAACATCTGATGCAGATTCACATGCATCAATTAATTGCAATAATGAAATTAAATCCGAATCTGTGATTGTGCTTTGTATGATTGCCACAGAATCTAAATTTTTTTCATTTTCAAGTATCCTTGTATATAATTCACCATCTGGAAATTGTTTAAATTCACATAATGATGGTTTAAGATTTAATTCTTTTGCAACGCGTGATGCAAGTGATTGTGTTGTAGGTCCGCTTATTATTTTCAAATCAAATCTCCTTTAATTTCTCATCCACTTTAATATTAAATATTTTTGTATCTGGATAATTTCCAGTTTCGCACTTTTCAATGGATTTTACCATGTCCCATATAGTTAGCAATGCAATTGAAGTTCCAGTCAATGCCTCCATCTCTACTCCAGTTTTACCAATAGATTTTACTTCAGTTTTTGCTTTTATTGATTTCTTTTTAATCTCAAACTGAATATCTATATTTGATATTGAAATTTGATGGCATAAAGGTATTAACTCATAAGTTTTTTTAATTGCCATAATTCCTGCAATTCTTGCTGTTGAAAGCACGCACCCCTTTTCAATTTGTCCAGATTTTATTCTTTCAATTGTATCATGCTTTAAAAGAATTTCGCCTGATGCAATAGCTTTTCTTACAATTTCTTTTTTATCACTTATATCAACCATACATATACGATCATTGGTTATATGCGTAAGCTTTTTTTCAATCAAAAGATCACCCCAATAATTATAACATTTTTAATTTTCACCATATATTAGTGCTTTTCCAATATTATCAATAACATCTGTTGCAACAAGTCCAAACCCATGCGTTTTAAATGCCATATCCCCCGCAATTCCATTTATAAATGCACCACACGATGCTGCATTAAATCCAGAATTCACAGCAAAAAGCGTGCCAACAATACCTGCAAGCACATCTCCTGTGCCTCCAACAGTCATCCCTGGATTTCCAGTTTTATTAAAAATAATTGTAGCACCATCTGATATTACATCAATATTTCCTTTTAATAATGTAATTATACCATTATTTTTTGAAAACTCCATTACTTGATTTGCTTTTTTATTAAAATCTTGTGATATTTTAATACCACTAATCCTTTCAAATTCTTTTGAATGCGGTGTTATTATTATTTCTTTATTTTTTTTTATTTGGTTATGTTTTTTTGAAAAATAATCATTTAATAGTGCGTCTGCATCTATTACAATCTTTTTACATAATGGAATTATTACATTAATTGTTTTTCCTATTTCAGAATCGTTTCCCATCCCCATGCCAATTATAACCACTGAATGCGATTCTATTAACTCTTTAATTAAAGGAATATCATTTTGACACAATCTATTTGAAGATAATTCTCTTACTATTAAGTTTGGTGAAAATCCCTTAACAGTATCAGCAATACTTTTTGGAACTGCCAATGTTACAATATCTGCACCTGCTCTAAGGGCTGCATAAGCACTAAGCACTGGCGCACCTGTATATGCCCCACCTCCAATTATTAAAATTCGCCCAGAATTTCCTTTATGGCTATCCTTTTTACGAATGTTTAAATTTTTAAGATTTCCAATTCCAACAAAGGTTTCAGCATCTTTGCACACTCCAATCGGAACAGTTGTAACCCCATCAAGCTTATCAAATCCTTCTTTAACAGAGTGAAATGTAATTATTTTATTTGATTTTACTGATTTATTTGTATTAAATCCAGATGGCACATCTACTGAAATTATAAACGAATCTGAATCATTAATTTTATCAATTGCAATTGCTTCTATTCCTTTTACTTTGCCTTTTATTCCAGTTCCAAAGATTGCATCTATTAGAATATCTGTTTTTAGATTATATTGATTAAGTTCAATCGAATCTGTAATTTCTATTATTTCGATTGGGCAATGTTTTAAAAGATTATAATTGATTTTTGATTCTTTTGTTTTAATTTGAGATGAGTTTGTAAGAATGATAACTTTAATTTCTAAGTTTTCGTAATATGATAAATGTCGTGCTGCAACAAATGCATCCCCTCCATTATTTCCTTTTCCTGCAATAAAAATTATTGAATTTAATTTTAAATCATCTATCGTTTGCTTTATTTCAATGGATAGTCTGCATCCTGCACTTTCCATAAGCTGAATTGGGCTTAATCCAAGATATTTACAATTTAAATCGATTGCATTCATTGGGATTGATGGTTTTTTTATCATGTTTTAGGATTGATGCGTGTATGATATATATTTTTTGATGGTATATAATTTATAAAATTATATGCCAAACACTCATTCTTTTCAAATCACATTCTTGCAAAGAATGTGCATTAAAGAAATTCGAGAAATTTTCAATTTCACAGAAAATGTAAATATTGCTGATAAAATTAATTTTTCTATAATTTTACCATTCAATCTTCATCTTCTTTAAAATTTCATTTAAATATTCCACCTATTTTAACATATCAAAAGAATCAAAAATCAAATATTTTTTTCTAACTCATTCTAAAAGAATGAGTGATTACGCACATTCATTCTAAATGTTCTATTAAAAATCAGGTATTCACTAAACAATGTGAAACGAACTCCATTTTATCAGATTATATGCCCATTCAAGCATACGATATTGATTTTATTTTTCTGAACGGTTTGAAATCATACCGCTTCACATGGTTGGCTTATCTTGTAATAAACATAAGTCAAGCTAAATTCACTTTAATTAAATAAATAATCAAATTCAACAATATTGGATTTTAAAAATTACGCTCATTCGTTCCGAATGAACTATCAAAAATCAAAGATTTTTTCAAGCGCTTGTTTGTTCCAAATAAGCTATCAAAAATCAAAGATTTTTTCAAGCACTTGTTTGTTCCAAACAAGCTATCAAAAATCAATAAATAAAATTTAATTAATATAAAATAAAAAGTAAAGATGATATTTAAAGATTCTTAAACAATACTCAAATCTTCTTCACCATATAAATCCCAACTCGTTCATACCCAAGCTTCTTATAATATTTACGAACCCCAATCCCACTCAATACTGCTATTTTTCGATACCCTTCGCCCTTCGCAATCTCCTCTGCCATCGCAAGAAGTTTTCTTCCAATTCCGCGATGCTGCCAATCCGTATTCTTAAAAGAATCCCCAACTGGAACCATTGACCCATACACTCTAAGCTCTCGGACAAGTGCACATCCCAAAAGTTCATCTTTTTGTGATACACCCACAAGCCTTAATCGTAAAAAACCAATCAATACATCCGCATTCAATTCTTCAAATGCAATAAAATATTCTTTACCACCACATGCATCATATTCTGTAATTGTAGGCACAATATCATCAACATTCACTTCAACCCCCTTTAATACATTATGCCCAACTTCGCGACATCGAATGCACTTGCATTTAAGCCCGCTCTCATGCAATCGCCTTGTAGCAAGTTGCCCTATATTACTTTTCCGAACCCCTGCAAATATTTGATGCGATGGAATATCTCGTTGTATTCGTTGCACACGAACCCATTTTGGAACAATCGATTTAATTCTACAAATAAGCTCCAATGCCATATCATCACATAGTGCATTATATTTTCCACCCTTCCACAAATCATAAAGAAGAGTTCCTTCTGTCACAAGAGTTGGATATATTTTTACATAATCTGGCATAAAATTAGACTCTGTAAATAGTCGCTCAAAACTCTCAAAATCTCTTTTAATACTCATACCCGGAAGACCAAGCATCATATGAAATCCTATTTTTAAGGCACTATCTCTAATCACTTTATTTGCATCAATTGTATCTTGCACCGTATGTCCCCTATTTACGCGTGATAACACAAAATCATAAATACTTTGCACTCCAAGTTCTATTTTTGTGCTCCCAAGTTCAAGCATTTTATCCACATGCATTGGCTTTGCCCAATCTGGACGCGTTTCAAATGTGATACCTGTATTTCGTATTTTTGCACCCTCGTTTGCTTTAAAAACTTCTTCGAGTGTAAAATAGGGATATTCATTACCAATTGGATTTGCTTTCTTTCTCCATTCCTTGCCACAAAAATCATTCATAGCTTCTATACACCGCTTTACGAACCATTCCTGATAATCAATAGATCTTGCAGAAATTGTGCCCCCCATTAAAATAAGTTCTGACTTATCTACTGAATGCCCAATTGTTTTTAATTGAGATAATCTTGAAGTTACTGAATTATATGGATCGTACTTATTTTGAATTGCACGCATTGTTGCAGGCTCACTTCCCATGTAACTTTGTGGAGTTTCAAACTGAGAATTTGGACCTCCGGGGCAAGGAATACATGCACCATGCGGACAAGGAGCGGGAGATGTCATTGCAGCAATTACTGCAACTCCAGATATAGTTCGCACAGGTTTTCTTTGGAGTATTTGATTTACTTTTTTTTGTTCTTTTTCTGTTCCTGATAGAAATATATCTGAACTTCTTGGAAGTGAAGACAATTTATATTTTTTACTAATCTTTTTTTTTGCAGCATTTAGTGATAGTGAATTATTTATTTCATTAGAAAGAACCATTTCAATTAATTCTCTGCATGCAGATTTTAAATTAATATCATTATTATGAATGTCCATATTTAAAAAA
>JAAXQB010000351.1 GCA_012329085.1 Methanosarcinales archaeon
ATAGTTGGAAAGATCATATTGGCCCTTTAGGGGCTAAACAAATACGATTACAGGCCGGATGGGCAAAATGCGAAAAAGTAAAAGGAGTATATGATTTTGTTTGGCTTGATGAAATTATAGATGGCGTTTTGGCGGAAGGTGTAGAACCCTGGCTACAAACTTCATACGGCAATCCAATTTATGAAGGTGGAGGAGGCATACATTTGAGTGCTGGTTTTCCAACATCAATAGAGGCATTGGAAGCATGGGATAATTGGATAAGAGCCATGGCCAAACGATATAAAGGCAGGGTGAAAATCTGGGAAGTCTGGAATGAGCCGGGTATTAAGGTAGAGATTAATACCGCCGAACTCTATACCGAATTCTATATTCGGACAGCTGAAATCATTCGCGCTGACATTCCTGATGCAACTTTATATGCGCTTTCACTCGGAAATGTAGTGGAGGCAGGCCGAAAATATACAGATACTTTTCTGAAAACACTTAAGGCTAAAAACAAACTGGATCTCGTAAATGAGATCACCATGCATGGCTATACCTACAACCCATCTTCTGTATACCCCGATTATGAAAAAATGATTCAGGTAATAAAAAAATACTCTGATGTAATTACCATCAGGCAGGGAGAGTTGGGTTGTCCGTCGGAACACCAGACAATTTATGCCCTTCGCAACTATGAATGGACTGAGGTATCGCAGGCGAAATGGGTTTCCAGAAAAATGATGGGCGATCTGGGGCGCGACATCCCTTCACTATATTTTCTCATTATCGATATTGTGTACACACATAATCATGCGGAATTAATGGAATCTCCAAAACGAAATACAAAAGGGTTAATCGAGTCAGATGTAAACAAAAAGTTTGTAGGTCTGAAGCAATCCTATTTCACCTATCAAAATGTCGCTTCGATTTTTGATCATAGCTTGAAGCGAATACATAATTATCCTTATGCTGTAAAATCTGATTCTTCGCTATCAGTTTTTGCCTACCAATCGGCAAATTACGATAGACAAATTGTAGCCATTTGGATGGATAGCCAGATCCCAACCAATTCAATAAAAAAAACGCAAATGACATTTGATTTTCCGGAAGGCAATTTTAAAGATCCCGTGCTTGTTGATTTAATAACAGGAAAAGTATATGAGATACCAAAAGAATCCATTGTTCACGAAAATGGAACTCATTATAAATTTGAAGATATTCCAATTTATGACTCACCCATCCTTATTATGGATAAAAGTTTAGTGTTTTTAGAAAAGTAGAATTAATAAAAAAATGAGTACAGATCAATATAAAAAAGAGGTTGGAATGATGAAGCTGGATAAGCTCATCGAAATGAGAGAAGGTGTTTCTACAAAAGAATTTCCAATTCCTGAGAAAGAACTACTGGCCCGATATGAAAAGTTATATACTGGTGCTATCAATGATGTACTGCGGGAATTTTGTCTTATAAATCAGGCCTTGCCAAATCATATCGTTCCGCTTCGTGAATATCAAACTGTTGCAGGAATTGCTTTTACTGTTAAAAGTGCTCCTAATGTTCTTGTTCGGGGCGAGATGGAATTCCGCACACAAATGCTCGACGAAATGCACGAGGATGCTTTCGTATTGTGGGACAGTAGTGGAGATGAAAAATCTACATCATGGGGAGGTGTGATGACAGCTACAGCAAAAATGAAAAAAATTAAAGCTGCCTGTCTTGATGGTGGTATCCGCGACACACATCAGATATTGGAGGCTGACTTTCCGATATTCTATAAATACCGATCTTCAAACGGAAGTCTCGGCAGATGTATAATTACACATTATCAAATTCCTCTGGAAATTGGTGATGTAATTATAAAACCTGGAGATGTAATATTGGGAGATGTAGATGGGGTATTAGCTGTTCCAAGAGACCGTGCCTATGAAGTATTAGTAAGAGCAGAAGAAATCAAGGAAAACGAAAGGAAAATTTTTGGCTGGGTTAAAGAAGGACAATCAATTAAAGATATCACAGATAAGGGCGGTTATTTCTAAAATAAATAGCAAACACTCATTGTAAAATCACAGAATGCAAAAAGAAACAATATAGAATTATGAAACTAACGATGCTTCTTCCTCCTAAATGTGACAAGCGAAAGTGGGCGCTTGCCAGACAAGTGGGTATAAACTATGCCATTACAAAGGCCATGCCTTCATTGACAGGAAAGAAAGCACCTCATGATTTTCAGGCTCTTAAAAGTATTAAGGAAGAATTTAATCAAGCCGGATTTAATCTTTACGGTTTGGAGGGTGATCAGTTTGACATGGCATCAATTAAACTTGGTCTTGCAGAAAGAGATGAATCCATAGAGAAATTCCAGCTTATGTTGCAAAATATGGCTCAACTGGATATCCGTTTGTTATGCTACAATTTCATGGCATCAATTGGGTGGTTGCGGACAAATATCAATATTGAAGAACGAGGAGGAGCACTTACGAGCGAGTTTGATTTTGCTGATATCAAAGACGAATTGCTTCCGGAAGAATTAAGAATTGGAGAAGAAAAGCTTTGGGATAATCTGTTCTATTTTCTTGACGCCGTACTACCAGTTGCTGAAAAACATGGAATTCAAATGGCCTTGCATCCCGATGATCCACCATTGAGTCCTATAAAGGGAGTAGCAAGAATCCTGACCTCTGCAAATGCCTTTGACAAAATTATTAATAAATACCCAACACCATCTAATGGCATAACTTTATGTCAGGCGACATTTAAAACGATGGGGGAAGATTTGAAAGCCATTTCTGAAAATTGGCTAAAAGACAATCGCATATTCTTCTTACACCTTAGAGATGTAGAAGGAGACAAATATAAATTCAGGGAGACATTTCATGACAATGGCCCAACGGCCATGGCTGAAATGTTAGCGCACTATCATGCATGTGGGTTTGACGGACCAG
This sequence comes from Methanosarcinales archaeon, assembly GCA_012329085.1. The sequence goes on from JAAXQB010000351.1 coordinate 2,926, forward strand.
TCAGACCAGACCATGCTCCAGCCATGTATGGCGATCGACAAGGCAATTTTGAAAGTGGTATTTCTGTAGGATACGAAATGCTCGGCAAAGTCTTCGCCATTGGTTATCTGAAAGGGATTTTAGAATCTCATCATATTAATTGTGAGTGACATTAAAAGGCATCGGGTTATTTTATATGACTAAATAGCATTCAAAAACCATTAGGTAATTAGCTGTTGGATCAATATTCTGACAGCGAAAAAAACTTTACAAATAGTAAGGGTGAGAGAGTATTGCCTAATAAATAAAAATATCATAATCAAATGTTAAACTAAAAGGAAAGGAATTATGGAAGGATAATGAGACTAAAAGGAAAAGAAGTAATTGATTATTACTCTGGTATTCAATTGCAATTAAAAAGTATGAATGAAAAATTATCAACTCTGTCACAAAAATTGGAGAGATGTAATTTTTTATTTAAAAAC
>JAAXQB010000307.1 GCA_012329085.1 Methanosarcinales archaeon
TAGAAAATGGAGACTTAAAAATAACATTTCATTAGATAATGTAATAGAAAAAGACATTATCGTGATAATATCGGTATTTTTATTATGTAATATAGGGCTTTTTATATTTTTACCCTAATAAAATATATTCTAATTCAAGAAATTAAATTTTTTTTAAATCGTTGAAATAAATAAAAAAATAAAATTTATTCAATTCATACGGCATAATAAAAATCATTATACATTGATGTATATATGATATTATTTCATTTAAATTGCAAATCAATTTTATGATTTTATGTATAAATAAAAAATAGTTTAAAATTAATTATATAATTTTAATATTACGATTGAACACAATATTTAAATATAATGAAAAAAATATATAGTAAAATCTTATTGATAGATAGCGATAATGAATGAAAATAGGTTTTTTATATAGAATGGGTGTAGAATATATGTATGTATATAATTAACATTTATGTTGGGATAAATTTTATATACTATTAGTTATATTAATATATTTGTTGATGGAAAAATTTATCCAATAAATATTAAAGATACCTTATCCATCAAAGCAAAAAAAATTAGATGCGTGATATTATATTTATTGGATACGATTATTTATAATATTTAGAGCAAACAATCAATTTATAACCCTAGCAAAGTTTATTATATAGATTGCAGCTCCTATTGTATATTTATGTGCGTGATGGTATTTATATGTGGTGCTCGTTGCCCTCTATTTAAGCTAAATTTAATTTGTGTTTTATAAAGAAATGCGTAACAGATTGAATACTTAAATATGGGAAATTTTATTTGCTATAAACTATAAAATCTAAAATAAAATAGGAGCGTAAATATATGACAAATATATTATCTAAATATACAAAGAAATTCGCTATAATTGCGAGCATATTAATGATTGTTGTAATTGCTATACCAATGGTTGCAGCAGAAACCGACTATGACTACTGTGATGAAACATATGGATATAGTGAAATAGAACTCAATTACAACATTTTTATAAATTCGTTAGCAATTTCAACTCCTCCTTGCAGAAGTGGTCGTATGTCTCTTCATTTAATTGAAATATGTCCTACAATAGAACGCGTAACACTTCGTCCACATTTACTTATTGCATCTACTTGTAATAATCGACAAAAGATAATTTTTGAAGCCATAGAAAAATATTCAGAAGTGTCAGAAAAAGAACAAAAATCTTTAAAAGAGTTTATGGAGGACATATGGGAAAAGTATCCTATAACTAAGAAAATTGTTGATGAAAATTATCTTATAAAAGAAGGGATATGGAACAATCTTTTTGAATACGATGATGAAAAGAATGAGCATACTATAACATTGTATCAATTTGATATGGATGAGATAAATACCCAAAATATCAAATTAGCAGATAAAGAAAATGAAATACTTGAGGTGGTATGGAAAAGTTTAATAAATCGGGTGATAAGTAATACAAATAATAACACTTATGATGCTGGATTTAATACTCATGATGCTGAAATTGGAATTCTATGGAGCGGAGGAGGTCGAGGCAGATCAAATGATTATGTTCATCAAGATATGACACGCATGGCTGTAGATTGGAGGATTAGTGGAGATTGTTCTCATTGGTTTGTAAGACGAGCAGCAAATGCTGCAGATAATCCTGATTGTTTAATCTGGATTGGACAAAATCAAATAGGAAACCAACCAGAAACCCGATTTAGAGACGATTTTTCAGCTAGGGGAGAAGAATTTATATTTAATTTTTTAAGAAATAGATGGCATAGATGTGATGCAGATTTTATTAGAAAATGGACACATATATATATAAATACGCAAATCCCATTTACAAATATTTGGATGGGTGGTGCACCAGAAGAATCGCGCCGTTTTGGTGCATGGGCGAGACATTATGTAAATAAAGCAAGAACTATAAGAGATTGGGAATATGCAGCTAATCATATTGGTTATGCCAGTCATTTTTTAACTGATGTTGGACAACCTATGCACACAGGTCGAACAGGGATATAAATATTACAATATAATGAAGTTATTTTGGGAGAGCCATGCGTCCATAAAGATTTATATTATGATTTTATAAGAAATAATTGGCGATATGGAGAAAATTTTAAACAAGACGCTCTTCTTGATGGTAGAGCGCATTGGTTTATAGGAACTAACGACCCTCGAAATAACCCATATTATGCAACAAAATGGCTTGCAGACTACTCAAATCAATATGTTGATGAATTAGTAGATCGTATTTTATTTTCTAATTCGCCTACACATCCATCTTATCGGGACGATTGGTGGAATTGCAATAGAATTAAAGAAATATCAGAAAATGTTATAATAATGACAATGAGGTGGAATAGAGGTTTAGTAGCTTATACTTTTCAAGATTTATGTGGATGGCCTTAATATTCGATGAAAGTATAAGGTAATTTGCAGGGGCGGTAATATATGATATATAATAAAGAAAATATTTTAGTTTATACTTTTCAGAATTTATTGGAATGGGATTTAAATGAATTTAAATCCCTTTTATTTTTTATATCTGCAAGCTATGATTGTTGTTCAAATCATATGGGGGAACCTGCTGGAATTGGCTTTGGTTTTTTTCTGGTTATACTTCCCATAATCATGTCCACGATTTTTTCTACCATAGCTTTTATTTATATGGCAAGAGTTAAAGGAAAAATGTTAATAGTGTCTGCTGCAATTCTTTTAACATTTGGATTTATATTAAATGTTTTTTTATCGTTTTTTTTATTTGAATTAACTATATCAATAACAGTTCCACTTCGTGATATAATAAGCAATTTACTTAATATTGATACATTTATGGGCGTAGGTACAATATACATACTTATACATGTTTTTATACATTCTTTTATTAGTTCAGTATTATTTGGTACATTAGGATATATAAGCAGAGGTAAAAACAATAAGATTTCATTAAATGGTGTATTTACAAAAGATGATATTATTATTCTTACATTAATGATAATTATATTTTTACTATTGTTAGTTATTATTTTTGATTAATAATAATAGTATTTTGATTATTGATATTTTCACTAAAATATCTGTATTAAAGTAATTACAAATAATTTCAATCCAAATAAATGCAAATTAAAAATGTATTTTTTATAAACTTTCAGTAAAATATGTGAATTTTGATTTATGACTGCATAAAATTTAAAGAAAAAAAAATATTAACTGCATTATTGAAATATTTTAAGAATTTTAAAGTGTCGTAAAAAATTATTTTTTAAGATAGCTTGTCAAATATAGATTATAATAAATCATATAAATGGATTGGCATAATATTTAAATATAATGAAAAAAATATATAGTAAAATCTTATTGATAGATAGCGATAATGAATGAAAATAGGTTTTTTATATAGAATGAATGTAAAATGTATATATATTAAAAATAAATATATTATATATAGGTAAATTTTATATACTATTAGTTATATTAATATATTATGTGGGCAATCTAATTTAGATATGCTATAAAATATAGCATATCTTATATACAGATTGCCCA
>JAAXQB010000265.1 GCA_012329085.1 Methanosarcinales archaeon
AAAGAACAATAGAAATGGAGAGTTTAAAGAAAGAGTTAAAAGAAAAAATAATTGAAAATCTAAATTTAGAAGATATTGAAGTAGCTGATATTGGTGATGATGATGTTTTATTTGGTGACGGATTAGGTTTAGATTCAATTGATGCATTAGAATTAATTGTTATGTTAGATAAAGATTATGGTATTAAATTGACCGACCCTAAACAAGGAAAGTCTATATTTCAATCAATCAATACTATGGCAAATTACATATCTGAAAATAGAAAATAAAAATGAGTAAAGGTGTTGCTATTACTGGTATGGGAATAATTTCTTCCATAGGAAATACTGTTGAAGAGAACTTACAATCTTTAATAGATAAGAAACCAGGAATATCAAGAATTAAAAAAATTGATACAATTCATAAAGATGTAATTAAGGTCGGTGAAATTGATTTCAGTAATTCTGAATTGACAAAAATTTTAAATTTATCAGATAAAAATAATTACTCCCGAACAGCACTTTTGGCTGAAATTGCAGCCAAAGAAGCGGTTAAAAATGCCAATATTGAAGATATTAATCAATATAAAACAGGGTTAATATCTGCAACAAGTGTTGGAGGAATGGATATGACTGAAAAATATTATTATTCTTACTTTGATGAAAATAAAAACAGAAAATATATTGACGCACACTCTTTAGGAGACGCAACTTCAAAGGTTGCAAATAGTCTTGGAATAACTGATTTTGTAACTACAATTAGTACAGCCTGCTCTTCGGCAACCAATGCGATTATGATGGGAGCAAGAATGATAAAAAGCGGGAAATTAGATAGAGTAATTGTTGGTGGTGCAGATTGTTTGTCAAAATTTACAATAAACGGATTTAAAACCTTGATGATATTATCAGAAACTGATTGTAAACCATTTGATGAAAACAGAACTGGTTTAAATTTAGGTGAAGCTGCAGCTTTTTTAGTTTTAGAATCCGATAAAATTATTAAAAAAGAAAATAAAAAAGTTTTAGCTTATGTATCTGGTTATGCCAATGCAAATGATGCTTTTCATCAAACTGCTTCTTCAGAAAATGGTGAAGGCGCAACTTTAGCAATGAAAAAAGCATTAGAAATTGCTAATTTATTGCCTAGCGATATAGATTATATTAATGCACACGGTACAGCAACTCCAAATAATGATAGCTCAGAAAGTAAAGCCATTTTAAGAGTTTTTGAGAGTAATGTGCCATGTTTTAGTTCTACAAAAAGTTATACGGGTCATACTTTGGCAGCAGCTGGAGCTATTGAAGCGGTATATTCAATATTTGCTTTACAGCACAATTTGGTGTTTCCTAATTTGAATTTTGAAACTCCAATTAGTGAAACGAATTTAATTCCGGTAACGGAAGTTTTACATAAAAAAGTAAATCATGTTTTATCAAACTCATTTGGATTTGGAGGTAATTGTTCTACATTAATTTTTTCAAAAAAATTGTAATGAAAAACTATTATATAAATGGAATTGGATGTGTATCTGCCCAAGATACTTCAAAAAATGATTTTTCTTTTGAAGATTGTAACACCTTACAAAATAATGTAGTTTCAGTATTTAAACCAGCATATAAATCTTATATCAAACCGGCTTTGATAAGACGAATGTCAAATGGTGTAAAAATGGGTGTTGTTGCATCATCAATTGCTTTAAAAGAAGCTAATGTAACCGAACCGAGAGCGATTATTACAGGTTCTGGCATGGGTTGCTTAAAAGATTCAGAAAAATTTTTAGAAAACATTATTAATAATAAAGAGCAATATTTAACACCAACTTCTTTTATTCAATCTACACACAATACTGTTGGCGCACAAATTGCTTTGGGCTTATCTTGTAAGTCATATAATGTTACTTATGTGCATAGTGCGACTTCTTTTGAATCATCATTAATTGATGCAATGATGACAATTGATGATGGTACTACACCTGTTTTGGTTGGTGGAGTTGATGAAATTGGAGCACATACAATAGAGCACTATAAACTAGTGGGTTATGTTAAAAATGAAAAAGATGTAAAAAAAAACATATTAAAATCTAAATCAAAAGGAGCAATTTTTAGCGAAGGAGCTCAATTTTTTGTTATAGAAAACAAAAGGAGCGATAATTCTTATGCAAAACTAATAGATGTTTCTATTTATGAGAATTTAAAAGTGAATGAAGTTGAAATTAAAGCATTACAGTTTTTAAATAATAATAATATTCAAATAAGTGATTTAGATATAATTATATTAGGAAATAACGGCGATATTGATTTTGATTCTTTTTATGAATCTTTACAAAATAAAGCTTTTATAAACACACAACAATTATACTATAAACACTTTGCGGGAGAATATAATACAGTCTCAGCATTTGGACTTTGGACTGCCTGTAAATTGCTAAAATCTCAAAATGTTTCTAAAATTTTAAAAATAAATAATAAAGAAACTACCGCTATAAATTATATTTTGCTTTATAATCAATATCAGGGTAGAAGCCATAGTTTCACATTGTTGAAAAAATGTTAAAATTTAAAACCATAAATGCTCTTTTTATCATATTTTTAATAGTTTTCATACTTTTAAAAATAGATAATAATATTTCAAATTGGTGGTTGATATTATTTGTATTTATTTGGTTGGTATTAACAATAATTGGCTCTTTTCATATTAGATGGAATTATTTTTTAAAAGCAAATCACAAAAACTACCAAGTTGATAAAAATGTGATTGCCCTAACATTTGATGATGGCCCTAATCCAGAATATACTTTAAAAGTTTTAGCTTTATTAAAGAAGTATAACGCAAAAGCTACTTTTTTTTGCATAGGTAAAAATGTAGAAAGTAATCCTGAAATACTAAAAGAAATTGTAAAAGAAGGGCATTTAATAGGAAACCATTCTTATAATCATCAAAATTCATTTGGCTTTTTGAGTACTAAAAAAGTTATGGTAGAATTAGAGAAAACCAAAGAAATAGTAAAAAACACAGTAAATTTAGAAATTAATTTTTTTCGTCCGCCTTTTGGTGTTACAAACCCCAACATAGCTAAAGCAGTAAAAAAATTAGATTTAAACACTTTTGGTTGGAGCGTTAGACCGTATGATACTGTAGCTAAAGATGTTGAAATAACTTATCAAAAAATTATTTCAAAAATAAAAAAAGGAGACGTATTGTTAATGCACGATTCCAATGAATTAAGTGTTGTAGTTTTAGAAAAAGTATTGACTTATTTTGATGAAAATAATTTTAGAACGATTACATTAGATAAATTGTTTAACTTAAAATCTTATGAATAAACACATATTTTTTGTTTTATCTTTTTTAGTTTTGAATTCTTTTAATTGCTTTTCACAAGATGAAGAGATGTCAATTATCAATTCTAATCAGTTAAGAGAAAAGATTATTGAAAAATCAAAAGAAACTTTGACCATTGTAAGCGACTTTGAGCAATTTAAACATTTAGATTTTTTATCAAATGATATAAAATCAAGCGGAAAATTAGTGTTTAAATCTCCTAATTTTATTAAATGGGAGTATACTGTGCCATTTAAATATAGTGTTGTTTTTAAAAATGATAAACTATTTATAAATGATGAAGGCGTTAAAAGTAAGATAGATTTAAGCTCAAATAAAACCTTTAAATCACTTAATAATTTAATTATAAAAAGTGTAAAAGGTGATATGTTTGATGATAATTTATTTGATATTAAATACTTCAAAAACACAAAAAACTATATCATTAAATTTTACCCAAAAGATAGTTCGTTAAAGTCAATTATTAATGTATTTATACTTTCTTTTGACAAAGAATCACTAGATGTTGTAGAAATAATTATGAAAGAAAACTTAGAAGACTATACTTTATTGAAATTTGTAAACCAAAAAATAAACACTCCAGTTAATGATGAGGTTTTTACAAATTAGTTTATTGTTTATTATTTTAACTTCATGTAGTTTGCCTACTACTAGAGGTTTAGTAGAGAAACCAATAGATAAGAAGTATGTTTTAAATAATTTTTTTTCTGATAAAAAAAAAGATTATTTATACAAAGCTAAAATTGATATTTACAATAAAAAACTTGGAGGCATATTAATTATTAAAAAAATAGGGAAAGAACACCATAGAATAGTTTTTACAACCGAAATTGGCAATAAAATATTTGATTTTGAGATTATTAGTGATGATTTTAAAGTTAATTATATGTTAGATGAGTTAAATAAAAATATGGTTTTAAATACTTTACAAAGTAATTTTAATATTCTTGTTAAACAACATATTAGTGTAGAAAAACAACTTAACTCTGCTAAAGAAATTATATTTAAAACAAGCTATGATGATAATTTTGATTTGTATTATTTTTATTTGAAAGAGGATAAAAAATTGTTTAAAATTATTAAAGCTAGTAAAAAGAAAGAAAAGGTAATTTTTGATTTTTTAGAAACTAGGAATAATGTTGGTACAAAAATTGCTATTATACATCAAAATATTCAATTAAAAATTCACTTGAACTATATTGGAAATTAATTTTAAATTTGCAAAAACAATTTTGGCACTTCCTTATCTAAATAAAAAATGATATTAGAAAATTTCTATACTATAAAATCCAAGCAAGTTAGCGAAGATCACATCAATTATACATTTGAAATTATAATTAATAACAAACACGATATATTTAAAGGGCATTTTCCTGATAATGCTGTAATGCCAGGAGTATGTATGATGCAAATTATTAAGGAGATTACAGAATCTACTGTAGGTGAAAAACTATTTATGGAAAAATGTTCTAATGTTAAGTTTTTAGCAATTATAAATCCAGATAAAAACCCTGAATTAACTTTAGAATTACAAATTACAAAAATAGATAGTAAAGTTAAAGTGAAAAATACGACAAAATTTGAAAATACAGTAGCTTTAAAATTATCTGCCCAATATCAAATTTTAACATAGCAAAATATTTTTTTTATGAAACTGTCAATTTTGTTTTTAAGTATTTTTATTTTATCAATAAATCCAAACATTACTGATGTCCGTAATAATTATAAAGAAGCTGTAATTTCTAAATCAAAAACATTTTTACTTTATGATGATTTAAAAAATATAACAAAAAACGACGATTTAAGATTAGTTGCATATAAAGGAGCCGTTACTGCGCTGACAGCTAAATACTTAAAAGGAGCAAAATTAAAAGGAGAAACTTTTAAAAAAGGCATAAAATGGGTTGAATACGCCGTTGCACAAAGTCCATCATGTATTGAAATTAGATTTGTACGTTTAAGCATACAACAAAATAGCCCCAAGTTTTTAAAATATAATGATGATATTGAAGCCGATAAAAAATTTATTTTAAATAATTTTAATCAAATAAAATCATCAGATTTAAAAGAATATTTAAAAGGTTATATTTTAGAATCAGAAAATTTTACAGAAGAAGAAAAAAATGTAATTTTGGCTGAATAATTTAATATAATTAACTTGAACCTAAATATTGATTACCCTTCATTGATTACAGATTTGAAAGTTTGTATTATAATTCCTACATACAATAATCATAAGACTCTAAAAAGAGTTATTGATGGTGTTTTGAATTACACAAATCAAGTTGTCATTGTTGATGACGGAAGTACAGATCAAACTGCAAATATTCTAAAAGAATACCCAAATCTTAATCAAATACATTTTTCTAAAAATAGAGGTAAAGGAGCAGCTTTACGTGAAGGTTTTAAAAAAGCTTTATCATTAGGCTATAATTATGCTATTACAATTGATTCTGATGGGCAACATTACCCTGATGATATACCAGTTTTTATAAATGCATTAAAAACAGATAAGCATACTTTATACATAGGTTCTCGAAACATGACACATGATTCTATCCCGAAAGGGAGTAGTTTTGGTAACAAGTTTTCAAATTTTTGGTTTAATACAGAAACAGGAATAAAATTAACCGATACACAATCAGGATTTCGTATGTATCCATTAAACCTTATTTCGGATATTAAATTTTATACTACCAAATTTGAATTTGAAATTGAAGTTATTGTTAAAGCCGCTTGGAGAGGTGTACAAGTTAAAAATCTGCCAATTAAAGTTTTGTATGATGAAAAAGAAAGAATTAGCCATTTTAGACCATATAAAGATTTTGCACGAATAAGTATTTTAAATACATGGTTAGTTTTGGTCGCTTTTTTTTATATAAAACCAAGAGACTTTTTTTTGAAAATAAAGCGTAAAGGAATAAAACGGTTTTTTAAAGAAAACATTTTACACAATACCGATTCACCAACAAAAAAAGCCTTCTCTATAGCATTGGGTGTTTTTATTGGTATTGCTCCCTTTTGGGGATTTCAAACCATTTTGGTTTTGGCTTTAGCTGCCGTATTAAAATTAAATAAACTTATTAGTTTTACTTTTTCAAACATAAGTATACCGCCAATGATTCCATTTATTATTTATGGCAGTTTAAAAATAGGATCTTGGATTTTAAATAACAACGAAGAAATTGCATACGATAATGTTTCATTAGATTTTAATTTTTTATTAAGTTTAAAAGAATATATTATTGGAAGTTTTGTCTTAGCTTTTTTTAGTGCAATAATATT
>JAAXQB010000086.1 GCA_012329085.1 Methanosarcinales archaeon
AAATAACTATTTTCTTTTTCCAAATCTTTTCTTATTTTTTTAATTTGTTCTTTTGCATTTATTGTATATTTCCGAGAGCTCATGATTGAACGAATGAGCGTTGTATACCTTTCTTCCAACCTCTTTGTTCAACTTCTATTTCATCTTCATCTATTTTTAACCATTTACTAATACTCTTTGTACTAGAGGACATAAGACAAGATATTCTACGATTGCTCCAACCTTTCTTATGCAATTCTCTTGCTTTTATCCTCTTTAGGATTAATAGTTTTTTATCCATTTTAGACACTTTATATATGACTTTTCTAATATATAAAATGAAGTACTTCTATCTGACAACCAACCAGTAATCAATATAAGAATTTAATCAATATTTGTAAATAATTTTGATTTGAAAATAAAAGAAAAAAAATCAATCAAATACAACAAAGAAATTGAACAAGAAACTATAGGTGGAAAAACAAGGTGGCGGAATGACATGAACTTTAAAAAAAATTCTATAGAAAAATTATTTTTCATTCCATTTTAAGACCACTTGTGATTGATATATTAAAGCATATAATAAAGTAAAAAAATTTAAGTGATACGGTGAAGCCAAAAAAGATTGCCAGATATTAGATATGGGAATTTCCATGGTAAAGAAATACATAAACCTTATAAATGGCAGGTAAATTAATGCTAGAATCAAATTTCGGCGAAGATGGATACCTTCTGATTAAATGAAAGTTTAGCAAATTTCCATGAATGTATAATTTTATAAATTATATACAAGAACAAAATTCAAAATTAATATTATGACGCAATAAAATAAACTTCCTCTCCATCACTATTAATCATCTCCATATCCATTACGATATTTACATACTTTCCGCTTTTTTGGAGAATTGCATTTTTTACCACCACACATTTGATGTGGTGCATCCATGCTAAATGATACTTGCACAGAATCACCAATATTATATCTTAAAAGATTTCGCATCATAATTGATGAAATTTCTGCACCTCCGATGCCAATAATTATATTTGCAAGAGAGCCATCTTGAATTATATTTTTAACAACACCATTTAATTCATTATACTCAATTTCATTAGAATCCAATATAACATCCTCTGGATGAATGCATACTGTAACAGTTTCATTACTTCTAATATTTTCAAAAATTGGGTATGGATTTAATTTTATTTTAAAATCACAATTTTTGAAATCTTTATTTACTCCAATATTAAAAACATCCATCGTTGCAAAATCTTTTGTAAAATTAACTATATTCCCCTTAAATATATTTTTAATGCCCACAAACTCTGCCGTAAATTCATTATTTGGGTGATAAAATATAGTATCAGGCAATCCAACTTGTTTAATCTTGCCTTTATTCATCACTGCAACCATATCACCCAAAAGCATAGCCTCTGATAAATCGTGTGTCACATAAATTCCCGTAACACCTATCTTTTTAAATATATTTTTCAATTCAATTCTCAATTTCTCTCGTAAAACAGGATCTAATGCACTTAATGGCTCATCTAATAATACAAGATTTGGATCTATTACTAATGCTCTCGCAAGTGCAATTCTTTGTTTTTCACCTCCACTTAAATCAAATATTTGCCTACCTTTCAGATGTTCAATTTCAAGAAGGTTCATTATATCATTTACTTTACACCTAATATTTTTTTCAGATAATCGTTTTCTTTTTAATCCAAATGCAATATTATCTGAAACACTTTTATGGGGAAATAAAGCATAATCTTGAAAAACAAAACCAATATTTCTTTTTTGTGGAGAAAAATCATTTATAATGGTATCATTTACAATAATCTTGCCTGCATCAACCGACATTAGCCCAGAAATTGTTTTTAAAAGTGTTGTTTTTCCACACCCACTTGGACCTAAAAGTGCTAATAATTCCCCTGTATTGACATTTAAATTTATGTCATGTAAAATCTCATTACCATTTATTTTTTTCGATATATTCTCAATTACTAACATGATATTTTTAATTATATGTGGCGTATAATTTTATTTTATTTATGGTATTGATTGACACAAATTTTTTTATTTTTCATTGTACATAATTTGTAAATATGTATTTCTTAAATGAAAATATACAAATATTCAAACCTTTCAGAATACATATAAACGTTCATTCGTTCGAAAATCAGAGATTTTCTCATACGCTCATTCGTTCGAAAATCAGAGATTTTCTCATACGCTCATTCGTTCCGAACGAGCTTTCCGAACGAGCTTTCCGAACGAGCTTTCCGAACGAACTCTCCAAAGGAGTGTGTGTTCTAGAAAATCTTTGATTTTCGGTTGAGTTCTATAAAATATCTGATAGTCCATTCTTGGAAATAGAATGGGCGTTATTCGTATATCTGCGTAGTATAAGGACAATACAAATTAATTTTTATGATTTCACACATCTGAATAATTATATTTTATCGTTTAATTCCTTGTTAATTTATTTTTGTATTGGCAGATGTGTGCTTTTTATTTCCAATTTTATTCAAAAGGATTAATATAGTAAATGATATTGTAATGACAATAAAAGATAGAACATTTGCAACATCTCTATCGCCTATCATAATATTTCTAAATATTGCAATAGGAAGAGTATATAAAAGTCCTGAAACCATTACAGTAGCACCAAATTCACCCATAGCTCGTGCAAAACTTAATGTGATGCCAGTCATTATTCCATTTTTAGAAAGAGGAATAATTACATCTCTAAGAATTTCCTGATCTGTTGCACCAAGTGTTTTTGAAACATCTATCATCGATTTTGGAACTTCTTGAAATGATACTTTTATTGAACGAACCATAAATGGCATGGCAACAAAAACTTGTGCTATAACAATTGCAAATGTTGTAAACATAATTTGCACACCAAACAGTGAGTCCAAAGGATATCCAATAAACCCATGCCTCCCAAATGTAAGAAGTAAGAGGTGCCCACTAACTGCTGGCGATAACACAAGTGGAATATTAATCATTACATCAAGTACATTTTTGAATGGAAATTCATAATATGTTAAAAGATATGCAAGTGGAATTCCTATAATAAGCACAATAAAAGTTGCAATAATGGCTATTATTATGCTGAGGATGAGTGGTTTTAATATTTCTTGATAATCAATATTATTTAAAGATTCTATTGTAAATACATTTAATAATAATGCGACAAATGGCATGATTATAAGTATTATAAATACAATAACGCTCAATCCCATCAAAATTTTTAATAAATCAATTTTCATATATTTTCGTGGGATTTTTAATAGATCGTTCGGAACGAACGATTGTTTGCTCGTTCTCTTTGAGAATAATTTAAAGAGATTTTTAATAGATTATTTGGAACAAATGAGCGTTTGATTATTTGGAACAAATGAGCGTTTGATCATGATTGAACAAATGAGCGTTATCTCATAATTTCTCAAAATTTTTACTTAAATCTTTCATCAGATTTTAATTCATGCATTTTTTTTAATTTTTCGCCCATCCATCCATTTTCAGTATTTTTTATCATATCAATTTCTGCAACAAACGGTTTAATATCTAATAATGGAGTATCAGTCACAACATCTATATCTTTTATATGAAGTGCAAGTCCATCTACTTTTATAAGTCTAACAATTGAAATGCCTATTGGATTTGGTCGTTTTGGCGCTCTTGTGGAAAATAAACCTCGCTTTTCATTATCCATAAATGGTATAACTTCTGATTGAAATCCTTTTGAAAGATGGAAATGATATATCAATGAAATATGTGAAAATCCACTAAGATCTTTTAAACATTTAGCATATTCAGGTTTTATTTCTATAATCCCTTCAATATCTTTTGCACCGATTGGTTGTATTGGCATTC
>JAAXQB010000194.1 GCA_012329085.1 Methanosarcinales archaeon
AACGCTCGTTTGTTCCAAACGAGCAAACGCTTGTTCATTCTGAACAAGCTATTAAAAAAACATCAATCTCTATACTACAAACTGCTTTTTATATTTTGTAAGATTATTACACCCATTTTCAGTCACAACAACCAAATCCTCAATCCGAATCCCTCCAATATTGGGATAATATAAGCCAGGTTCAATCGTAATAATATTCCCCACCTCTAATGAAACATCAGTATTTCCAACATTTGGAAGTTCATGTATGTCCAATCCAACACCATGTCCTGTTGAATGTATATATCCAATTTTAGAATTGTTTTTAATGGTTTCATATCCTTTGCGTTCAAACACATCGCATACTGCATTATGAATTTCACTACAATTTATACCCGGCTTAACTAATTCCAAAGCCTTAGTTTGTGCAAAAAAAACTGCATCATACATATCATTTAATTCTTTTGATGGAGTTCCTTTACAAACCGTACGAGTCATATCTGCATAATATTTAAAAGTTTTACTTCTTGGAAAAATATCAATCACAATCGATTCGTTTGGTGCCAATGCACCAGTTCCAGCCCAATGAGGATTTGAAGATTTTTCACCACACGCAACAATAGTATTTTCTGAATTGCACCCAAACTCAAGTAATTTATATTCTATTGCAGTGCGAATAGATTCAGAAGTTAATACCTCATTTTTATAATACAGCATTGCATTTTTTTCTGTTGAGTTTTCAATCATATTAATTGCAACTTCCATGGCAGAATCGCATGCATTTTGAACAGCAGTTATCATTTTAATTTCTAAATCATTTTTTTTTGCACGCATTTTTTTAAATGGGCTTTCAATAGCAATTATTTCAAATCCTGCCTCTTTTAATCTATTTGCGAAAAAAAAAGAAAAGTCCCTTAAAACAGATATTTTTTTTATTTGTTCTTGTTTAAATATTTCTATCAATGCATCACAATATGCAATATCAAAATCTTTATATTTTTGTTTTTTATTTTTATATTTTGAAATTGTGCGAATATCAGATATACGAGATTCTATTTTTGCACGATTTAACTCCATATCAGGTACAAAAAGTATTTCAGATGAATTTGTTTGAATATATGTGTAAGAGTCCATTGAGATAAAATTGCTTACATAATATAAATCAGTATTATCTGAATTTCCAATCATAAGTAATGCATCTGAATTAATTTCTCGTAATTGGTTTTTAAGGGTTAAATTTTGAATTGTACTCATGTATGAATATTGGATTTTTTATAGCTCATTCGTTCGAAACAAATGATTGTTATCTTGGAATCTGTTTTTGGAAAGTGTGTGTTTAAGAAAATGTTTAATTTTTTTAATTTATGTGTTAAAAAAATTTATGTGCATTTAGTTATTGTAAAAATAACGCATAAAATTAAATTTTAATCTGCATAAATTCTACACATTGATATTTTCATTACTTTTTTTACAAATAATATACCACAAGAAAAATGAGTTATTTTACCCTTACACACATTTTAAACTCAGCAATAGGACAAATTATTCTTAACCATTTCCCCCAATTCTTAAGAATTATGCAATGCGACTTTTAAAAATTGTCCAGTATATGACGCTCCAACTTTTGCAATTTCCTCAGGCGTTCCTTGTGCAACGATTTCTCCCCCTCCATCTCCACCTTCTGGTCCAAGATCAATAATATAATCTGCTGATTTTATAACATCTAAATTATGTTCGATAACAACAACTGTATTTTTATTTTGTTTAAGTTCATGCAATACTTCAAGCAATTTCTTAACATCTTCAAAATGAAGTCCAGTTGTAGGCTCATCTAATATATACACAGTTCTACCTGTACTTCTTTTACCCAATTCAGTAGCAATTTTAACTCTTTGAGCTTCACCTCCAGAAAGTGTTGTAGCAGGTTGCCCAAGCTTAATATATCCAAGACCTACATCATTAATTGTTTTAAGTCTTCTCTGAATTGGGGCAATATTTTCAAAAAAATCAAGTGCTTCTTTTGCAGTCATTTCAAGTACATCCGATATTGTTTTCCCTTTGTATTTTATTTCAAGTGTGTCCCTATTATATCGCTTGCCTGCACAAACTTCGCATGATATATATACATCAGGTAAAAAATGCATTTCTATTTTTACAATTCCATCTCCCTTGCATGCCTCACATCTACCACCTTTAACATTAAAACTAAATCTCCCTTTTAAATATCCTTTTTGTTTTGCATCTTGTGTCATTGCAAATAAATCTCTTATGTGGTCAAATATTTTAGTATATGTTGCAGGATTTGAACGAGGAGTTCTCCCAATTGGAGATTGATCTATATTAATTATTTTATCAATATGTTTAAGCCCTGTAATTGTATCATGATCTCCTGCTTTTTCAGTAGAGCCATATAAATGCTGCATAAGTTTTCTATACAAAGTATTATTTATTAAAGTGCTTTTTCCAGACCCTGACACTCCAGTAACACATGTAAAAATTCCAATAGGAATTTGCACAGTAATATTTTTTAAATTATGTGCCCTTGCATTTTTTATTTCAAGATATTTATCTGTTTTCTTATGTCTTTTTTTAGGAATTGGAATTGTTCTTTTATGAGATAAATACTGCCCTGTTAAAGATTCTTTAACTGCAATTATATCTTCTAATTTCCCTTCTGCTACTACTCTACCTCCATCTTTTCCAGCACCAGGACCTATATCAATAATATGATCTGCAACTCGCATAGTATCTTCATCATGTTCTACAACAATTACTGTATTGCCAAGATCTCTAAGTTGTTTTAAAGTCTCAATTAAACGATTGTTATCTCTTTGATGCAATCCAATACTTGGTTCATCTAAAATATATAAAACACCAACCAATCCAGATCCGATTTGTGTAGCAAGACGAATTCGTTGCGATTCTCCACCTGAAAGAGTTCCTGCTTCTCTATCTAATGTAAGATAATCCAATCCAACATTCATAAGAAAGTCTAATCTATTTTTAATTTCCTTTATAATTTCATGGCTTATTAATTTCTGTTTTTTATTAAATTTGATATAATTTATAAATTCTAAAGCCTTTTTAATTGAAAAATTTGTAAACTTATTTATTGATATGCCGCCAACTTTAACCGATAGAATTTCAGGTTTTAGTCTATCCCCATTACATTTTTTACAAGGATTCACTCGCATAAATGCATCTATTTTTTCTTTTGTATTTGATGAACTAGATTCGTCTAATCGTCTTTTTAAATATTCGATAACTCCGAAAAATCGCGTATCATAGTTTCTAACTTTTCCAAATCTATTTGTGTATGTGTGTGTTAAAACCACATCTGAACCATTTAAAATAACCTCAACAATCTCTTTATCAAGTTGTTGCAAAGGCGTGTTTAAACTAAAATTATATTCAATTGCCAAAGATTTTAACAATTGTGGATAATATTTGCCTGCTGACCCTTTCCATGGAAGAATTGCACCTTGATTAATAGATTTTGTTTCATCTAAGATAAGTTCAACATCAAATTTCTTTTCTTTTCCAAGTCCATGACATTCGGAGCATGCACCATATGGAC
>JAAXQB010000094.1 GCA_012329085.1 Methanosarcinales archaeon
AAACAAATGCCAGAGAACCAATGAAAGAAATTGAAGAATTAATTGAACTTAGGAATAATTATCGGCAGAAAAAAGAATGGCAAAAAGCAGATGAGATTCGAGATAAAGTTGCTAAATTGGGTTTTGTTTTGATTGATAGAGACGAAGAGACTATTGCGAAACCTTTGATTTAAATTTTGATATTGGAAGGATGCCGGAGCGGCTTAACGGGACTGTCTTGAAAACAGTTAGAGGGAAACCTCACATGGGTTCGAATCCCATTCCTTCCTCATAAATTAGAATCTAGAATCTGAAATATAAAAACAATTATGGCAAACTCTAAAGAGGCGAAAGCGCGAATAAAAATAAACAAACTGCTTGAAGAGTCAGGGTGGAGGTTTTTTGATACAGAAAAAGAAGAAGCAAACATACAAGTTGAACCAAATGTAAAAATTACCCAAAAAGACATTGACGCTTTTGGCGAAGATTTTGAAATTACCAAAGATGGATTTATTGATTTTTTGCTTTTAGACGATAAAGGTTTTCCACTTGTTGTCTTGGAAGCCAAAAAAGGTGAGAAAGATCCCCTTGACGGCAAAGAACAAGCTCGTCGATACGCTAAAAGTGAAAATGCTCGCTTTGTTATTCTTTCAAATGGCAATTTACATTACTTTTGGGATTTAGAGCGAGGCGATCCTGAAATAATTACAGAATTTCCAACACAAGAATCTTTGACACATCGTCTTGACTTCAAGCCAGACAATAAACGACTTGCTAACGAAGAAGTCAATGATGACTATATTGCACTTACACAAAATCCAAATTTCAAAGATGACCCACGCTATCAAGCAGAAGAGACCCGAAAAAAATATCTTTGGAATGAAGGTTTACGAATTTTGCGACCATATCAACTCAAAGCAATTCACGCCTTGCAAAAATCCGCTGAAAGCGGAAATGATCGTTTTCTTTTTGAAATGGCAACAGGAACTGGAAAAACTCTTATTTCTGCCGCGATTATCAAATTATTTCTACGAACAGGAAATGCAAAAAGAATTTTATTTCTTGTTGACCGCCTAGAATTGGAGGATCAGGCACAAAAAAACTTTGTGCAGTATTTAAGTAATGATTTTCAATCTGTTATTTATAAACAAAATCGTGATGACTGGAAAAAAGCAGATATTATAGTTACAACAATACAAAGTTTATCCGCTCAAGACAAATACAAAAAACTTTTTTCGCCAACTGATTTTGATTTAGTTATTGCCGATGAATCACACCGAGCAATCGGCGGAAACTCCCGAGCAGTTTTTGAATATTTTATCGGCTACAAACTTGGACTTATCGCAACACCAAAAGATTATCTCAAAAATGTTGATCCGCAAAAATTATCTGTCAAAGATCCACGAGGGTGGGAACGCCGACAACTTCTAGACACTTACACCACTTTTGGTTGTCCAAATAGCGATCCGACTTTTAGATATAGCTTGCTTGAGGGAGTGCTAGACGAATTTTTAATCAATCCGATTGTTTCTGACGCTCGCACTGATATCACCACCGAATTACTTTCGGAAAAGGGCTATGCTGTTATGCTAGAAAATGAAGATGGTGAAGAAGCAGAAGAAACTTTTTTCCAAAGAGATTTTGAAAAGAAATTCTTTTCCGAAAAGACCAATCGTGTCTTTTGCAAGACTTTTCTTGAAAATGCTTTGAAAGATCCAATCAGCGGAGAAATTGGCAAGAGTATTATTTTTTGCGTAAGTCAAAAACACGCTTCAAAAGTTACCCAAATGCTTAATAAAATGGCGCGTCAACTTTGGGATGATAAATACAATTCTGATTTTGCTGTGCAAGTTACATCACACATCGCAGATGCACAACAAATGACGATTAATTTTGCAAATAATATTCTCAACAGGCATACAAAATTTTTAGAAAATTACAAATCAAGCAAAACGAGAGTTTGCGTAACCGTCGGAATGATGACAACAGGGTATGATTGTCAAGATATTCTTAATCTTGCTTTTATGCGACCGATCTTTTCGCCAACAGATTTTATACAAATTAAGGGACGAGGAACGCGAAAATTTGTTTTTGAATACACGGACGAATATGGAGAAAAACAGGAAAAAGAAAAAGAAAATTTCAAGCTTCTTGATTTCTTTGCCAACTGCGAATATTTTGAAGAAAAATTTGACTATGACGAAATTCTACAATTACCAGCGAGGCAAAGTTCTGGCGGAGATGGTGGCGGTACTCCTGTTGATATTGATGAAATAGAAGTATTTGACCCCGACAAAGTAAAGACACTTACCGAAAAACCTGTTG
Source organism: Methanosarcinales archaeon (assembly GCA_012329085.1). The sequence goes on from JAAXQB010000094.1 coordinate 2,305, forward strand.
GAGTTGAAGGAATGAAAGTTGATCGCCGACTTTTTGAAAAAGCGTGCGAAGAATTACAAGACGATGAAGCAATTAAAATTGCCGTAGAAAATGAGCAATGGGACAAAGCGGTGTATATTGTCCGCGAGAAATATGAGGACAAGCCAAAACTTTTCTTAAATCTTGAAAAAATCCGCAAAAGCGAAAATCTTGATCGTCGCTTGTCTTGGCGAGAATTTTTAGAAAGGATTTTTGGACTCATTGACGGCTTCAAAGATAAGAATGAGCTTTTAGAAGAAGAATGTGAAAAGTTTATTTCTATTTACAAACCAGAAAATAAATATGTTCCGTATATCAAAAACTTTATGAAGGCTTATATCGGAAATGAGTATTTTAGAAATGAAATAAACAGTAAAAGGTTTCCACGAGAATATGCGGGTTTTGAAATGAGGGAATATCAGGCACTAAATGGCTACCGCCAAATTGTTCCTGAATATGTAAAAGATTATGTACCTGTTAATCAATTTATGAAATAATTATGACTAAAAAAATTACAATTAAAGATGAGTTGACAGAATTTCTACTTTACACCTCTCCAAATGGCAAGGTAAAAGTGGATGTTTTATTGCAAAATGAGACTATTTGGCTTTCACAAAAGAAAATAGCAGATCTTTTTGATGTGGGAATACCGGCTATTTCCAAACATTTAAAAAACATTTTCGAAAGTGGTGAATTAAACGAAGGAGTGGTTGTTTCCATTTTGGAAATACCCACTCAACATGGAGCAATAAAAAGTAAAACACAGAACACAAAAACAAAATTTTATAATCTCAGTGCCATTTTAGCCATTGGTTATCGTGTTAATTCAAAAAGAGCAACACAATTTAGAATTTGGGCGACAAAAATTTTAGAAGAATATGTAATCAAAGGTTTTTCAATGAATGTTGAAAGATTAAAAGACCCCACTCCAATTTTTGGAAAGGATTATTTTCGTGAACAATTAGAAATAATTCGAGATATTCGTAGTAGTGAGAGACGAATGTATCAGCAAATTACGGATATTTATGCCGAATGTTCAATTGATTATGATAGAGATTCAGAAATAACAAAAGAATTTTTTGCAACCGTGCAAAATAAACTGCATTGGGCGATTGCCAAACAAACGGCGGCAGAAATTATTGTTAGCAGGGCAGCTTCTAGAAAAGAAAAAATGGGGCTGACATCTTGGAAAAATTCTCCAAACGGAAAAATTAGAAAACCCGATGTAATAGTTGCAAAAAATTATCTTACGGAAAAAGAATTAAAACCGCTCAATAGAATTGTAACGATGTATTTGGACTATGCGGAGCATCAAGCGGAAAAATATATTGCCATGACCATGAAAGATTGGGTTGAGAAATTAGATGCTTTTTTGCAATTTAATAAAGAAGATATTTTGGAAAATGCTGGCAAGGTAACTGCCGAAATTGCAAAAGCTTTTGCAGAAAGTGAATTTGAGAAATATAAACCCACTCAAAACAGGGACTATATCTCTGATTTTGATAAACAGATTAAAAAACTTTCATCTAACCAAAAATAATTATGCTTAATTCTGAAACAAAACGAAAAATTAACTCCGCGCGAGATATTCTCGTTGGGAAAGTTACCAATCCAATCGCTCAAGTGGATCAAATCACTAATGCCTTGATTTACAAATTTATGGACGATATGGATCAAGAAAATATTGAGGTGGATTTAAAACAGCAGTTTTTTGTTGGCGATTATGCTCAATATTCGTGGAGTAAATTATTAGACAAAAAACTTTCTGGACAAGAGCGATTTAATCTTTACGAAGAGGCGACTAAAAAGATGGCTCTCAACAAAAATATTCCGCAACTTTTCCGTAACATCTTCAAAGATGCACGATTGCCATACAATGACCCACGCGTTTTGTCGCTTTTCCTCAAAGAGATAAACGAATTTTCATATTCACACAGCGAAGAACTTGGTAATGCTTTTGAATATTTACTATCAATTCTCGGCTCACAAGGCGATGCTGGAATGTTTCGCACTCCGCGACATATTATTGACTTTATCACCGAAGTTGTTGACCCAAAGAAAAACGAAACAATTCTTGATTCTGCCTGCGGAACGGCTGGATTTTTGATTTCCGCCTATAAACATATTTTAAAAAATCACGACGGACTGGACAATAAAATAGGCAAACCGACAAATAAAGAAACAAATTTAACACCAGACGAAAAAACAAAACTGATGAATAATATTTCTGGTTATGATATTTCTGATGAGATGGTAAAACTCTCACTTGTAAATATGTTTTTACATGGCTTTCAAAATCCGAATATTTTTGTTTATGATACGCTTTCTAGCGAAAAACGATGGGGTGAGCAGTTTGATGTGATTATGGCAAATCCGCCGTTTATGACGCCAAAAGGTGGAATCAAACCACACAAAAAGTTTTCTATTCAAGCCAATCGTGCTGAAGTGCTTTTTGTGGATTACATTATGGAGCATTTGAGCATCAAAGGACGCGCGGGGATTATTGTGCCAGAGGGGGTAATTTTTAAAGGTGACAAAGCTTACAAAGCACTTCGTAAAAAACTGGTAGAAGACGGACTTTTTGCGGTAGTGAGTTTGCCTGCAGGAGTTTTCAAGCCTTATTCAGGAGTGAAAACTTCAATTCTGCTTTTTGATAATCAAGTCGCCAAAAAGACGAACGAAATGCTGTTTATAAAAGTAGAAAACGATGGTTTTGATCTTGGCGCTCAACGGCGAGAGATTGATAAAAATGATTTACCAAAAGCGGTGGAGATTTTGGAAATATGGAAAACTGGCAAGAAAAAGAAAAGCGATATTGCTCTGTGGGTGAAAAAAGAAAAAATTATAGAGATTGGAGATTATAATTTGACTGGCGAAAGATATCGAGAGGTTGAGGTATATAAAAATGTGAAATGGGAGATGAAGAAATTAGTGGCAAATTTGTGAGATTTTGAATGGTTATGCTTTTAAAAGTAAAAACTATACAGAAAATGGCATTCGTATTATACGAATTACAAATGTGCAAAAAGGTAAAATTGTTGATAATAATTCAAAATTTTATCCAGTAGATACAAGCGAATCGATTTCAAGGTATGGATTAAGAGAGAATGACATCCTACTTTCTCTTACTGGGAATGTTGGGCGTATTGGAATTTTGCGAAAAGAGTTGCTACCAGCTTCATTAAATCAAAGAGTTGCTTGTTTGCGTGTAGATGAAAATAAAATATTAACAAAATATTTTTTTTATATTCTCAATCAAGGTAATTTTGAAAATGATTGTATAAAATCTGCAAGTGGTATTGCCCAAAAGAATTTGAGTACGGTTTGGCTTGAGAAATACAAAATCCCACTCCCGCCCCTTGAAGTTCAAAAAGAAATCGTGGAGCAGATTGAAGTCAAACAAAATGCCATCAACCACGCCCGCGAAATTATCAAAAATCTTGAGAGAGAGAGACGATATTTTGGTCAAGAACTTAGAAAGTTAGAAGATGTTGAAATGGTGGAGTTGGGGGAGGTTGGAAAAATTTCTATGTGTAAACGCATATTTAAAAATCAAACAACCAACAAAGGAGATATTCCTTTTTATAAAATGGGTACATTTGGCAAACAACCTGATGCGTATATAAGTAGAGAGCTATTTGAAGATTATAGAAAAAAATATTCTTATCCTAAGAAAGGTGATATTTTACTTTCAACGTTTGGGACAATAGGGAGAACAGTTGTTTTTGATGGTAATCCAGCATATTTTCAAG
>JAAXQB010000056.1 GCA_012329085.1 Methanosarcinales archaeon
ATAAGGCTGCAGGGGCTGTTGCAGGGGCTGTAGCAGATAATTTCGATAAGCTTCCTGAGGATGTGAGAAACTTACTTGATAATTTACAAGAGCATTTACATAATATAATCAAAAATTTTTCAAAATCATCAGCAGAGTGGAATAAAATAGTAGCAATAAAATTAATTTTAAAAGCAAGAACAAAAATTGATAAAACCTTTGCACTCAAAATATTAGATAAATTAAGTAAAGATGAAAATAAAGAAGTAAAAATAAAATCTGTAAAATTAATAAGTATTATACAAAAAGAGCTAAAAATTGATAAAAAATATTGAAACTAAATAAAAAGTTTAATAATTTATAAGCAAGTTAAAATAATGATAAAATAAAAGTTAAAAAAGAGTTATTATAATGCCAGAAACAAAATCATTAATCGCAGAATTACCAAAGATTGTTGAAAGAGGTAAAAAGCAAGCTGAAAGAATTTTAGAAAGCCTCTCTAAAAAAATAAGATAACTTTACAAACTAATGAATTGGTTCTTCCAACAAAAGCAAAAGGCGGACTTAATCTATATACAGGGCAAGCAGTTAAGGACGATATAAAAAAAGAATGGTTTAATCGTCTAATTTATGGAGATAATCTTCTATCCTTACAAGCACTTCTATCAGGAGATGCACAAATAGGAATGTCTTCAATGAGGGGAATGATTGATTTAATTTATATTGATCCTCCATTTGATTCTAAAGCAGATTATAGGACAAAAATTCATCTTCCAACAACAGATATTGAAGCAAAACCAACAGTTATAGAACAACATGCTTACTCTGATACTTGGAAAGATGGGACTGTTTCTTATTTAGAGATGATGATTCCGAGATTGATTTTAATGAGGGAATTATTGTCTGAACAAGGGAGTATTTATGTGCATATTGATTGGCATGTGGGGCATTATGTTAAAATTGTTTTGGATGAAATTTTTGGGAAAGAGAATTTTAGAAATGAAATTATTTGGTGTTATAGTTCAATGCAGACAACGAAATCAGGTTGGGCAAAGAAACATGATGTTTTATTATACTACTCAAAATCAGAAAATAATATTTTCAATTTGAATGAGGTTTTTGAACCGTATCCAGAAAATTATCAAAAGAGGTTCAAATATGAAGATGAAAAAGGAAAATTTATGATTCGTGGTAAAGGAGGACCTTTTAGAGTTGGTCAGGGGGATATAAGCATAGAACAAGAAAAAAAATATCCAGAATTTACATATAGACAATATATGCAAGGCGGTAGTATTCCCAAAGATTGGTGGGTTATTGATATGCTCAATAGTAATTCAAAAGAACGACTTAATTTTCAAACCCAAAAACCTTCAAAACTAATTGAAAGAATAATCAAAGCATCTTCAAATAAAAACTCAATCGTTGCAGACTTCTTCGCAGGCTCTGGAACAACTGGAGCAGTTGCAGAAAAATTAGGCAGAAAATGGATTATGTCTGATTTAGGAAAACCTGCATGCATGGTAATGAGAAAAAGATTAATTGACCAAGATACAAAACCTTTTCTTTATCAATCAATAGGAGACTATCAAAAAGAGCAGTTTGAAAAATCCGCTTTTAGAACAATAGGGGATTTATCCCATGTAGTAATTAATCTCTACGGAGCATTACCCTTCCCACTTCAAGAAGGAGTTCCAAATAATTTAGGATATATCAAACAATCTAAAACTCTCATTTTAGTTGATTCTCCTTCAAAGATGACTGGATACAACACCTTAAAAAAAGCTCAAAAATTAAGAACAGATTTTATGGGCGGTTGGGATAAAGTTGTTATTTTAGGTTGGAATTTTGTTACAGATATTGGAAAAATTTTAGATAATATCAAAGATGATACATTAAAAGTTCTAATTATTCCTCCTGACTTATTAGACATGTTAAAAACAAAAGCAAGCTATAACAAGCTAATTAAAACAGGAAAAATAAAATTTTCATCACTTCAATATTTAACCATTAAACCAATTAAAATTGAACAAACGCATGAAAATGATATTATTGAAGTGCAATTAGATAATTATATACTTCTATCGCCTGATGCCTTACCATTAGATCGAAAAAATAAAGAAAAATTAGAAAAAGTTATGGGAGACGATCCTCTCGCTTTAATTGAATATTGGAGCATTGATCCTGATTATGATGGAGAAACATTTAGAAGCAAATGGCAAGATTATAGGCAAAATACAGAAAACAATAATGACCCATATAGAGTAATCAAAAAAACAAAATTGGATGTTCCAAAAATAAAAGGAAAAAGAAAAGTTTGTGTTAAAACTGTTGATGTATTTGGTTTTGAAAGTGTTGTTGTGCAAGAGGTTAAATAAAAATGACATCAAATGAAAATTCTCTTGTTGTATTTAACAGCAAAAAAATAAGAAGAACTTGGCACAATAATGAATGGTGGTTCTCAGTAGTTGATATTGTGCAAGTACTTACAGACAGTGCAGACTCAAAACAATATATCAAAAAGATGAAAGTAAGAGATAAACCATTAAATGATAACTGGGGTACAATTTGTACCCCCCTTGAATTAATTGCTCTGGATGGCAAAAAAAGAAAAATTAATTGCGTTAATGTTAAAGGGGCTTTCAGGCTTATACAATCAATCCCATCAAAAAAAGCAGAACCATTCAAGCAGTGGCTGGCAAAAGTAGGTTATGAACGAGTTGAAGAAATCCAAAATCCTGAACTTGCTCAAAAACGCATGAAAGAGATATATCAAGCAAAAGGATATTCTGATGATTGGATTGAAAAAAGAGTTAGAGGCATTGCCATAAGAGACGAGCTTACAGATGAATGGAAGAAAAGAGATGTAAAAACAGGAAGAGAGTATGCCATTATTACAGCAGAAATTTCAAAGGAAATCTTTGGTATGACACCAAGTGAATACAAAAAGCACAAAAGTATAGAAAAAGAAAATTTGAGAGATCATATGAATGACTTAGAGCTTATTTTCTCTATGCTTGGAGAACGCGTTGCAACAGAAATCACAATAAACAAAGATGCAGAAGGATTTGAAGAATGTAAAGATGCAGCAAAACAAGGCGGTGAAGTTGCGGGAAATGCAAGAATAGATGCTGAAAATCGAATAGGAAAACCAATCTCAACAAAAAACAATTACAAACATATATCTGAAAAAAAGAAAAAAGGGATTAAATAATGCCAAAATCAATAAATCTTGGAACAGGAAGCATCCCATTAGAATTAGCACAAAATATAACCAAAAAAGTTAATGATAAATGGGAAAACGGAGAATTTTTAGAAAAAATAACCCCAATAACAAAAGACTTGCTTAGGTTTTGGGATCCAGATGGAAGCTTTTCTGATTTAAGAAATTTCAATTTTCATAAAGGGCAATGGCAAGCAATTCTAAATACAATTTACATTCATGAAATCTTAAAATTGAAAAATGTTCAAGACATATATCTATCAATCAATCCTGAATTACTTGCAAAAATGGATTTATTGGACATGCAGAAAGATAAATATTGCCATCCAAAGTATTGCATTAAAATGGCTACAGGAACCGGAAAAACTTGGGTTATGCATGCTTTATTGATTTGGCAATATCTTAATGCAAAACATGAAGAAACCCCCTCAGAAACTTATTCAAAAAACTTTCTTTTTGTTGCTCCAGGATTAATTGTATATGAAAGATTATTAGATGCATATATTGGTAAAGTTCAAGAAAATGGTCAAAGAGATGTAGAAACTTCAGATTTGAAAATATTTAAAGAACTCTTTATTCCTGAACCATATAGAGACGAAATTTTTAATTTTATTCAATCAGCAGTATGCACAAAAGAAGACATTGGAAGAAAGATAACTGGCAAAGGATTGCTTGCAATAACTAATTGGCATTTATTAGTTGGTGAACAAGAATTAGATGAAGAAATAAGTCCATTAGAAAATCCAACTATTGCATTAAAAAAAGAATTTCCAATAAGACCGGGAACAACAGCAGGACATTCATTAAATGTTTTAGACAATAACTATTTTAAGGGAAAACAATTAGATTTTCTATCAAATCTTAAAGACATTGTTGTATTTAATGATGAAGCCCACCATCTTGGAGAATGGCGAAAATCAGATGAGATTTTAGAAAAAAAATGGCAAAAAGCACTTACTCACATTCAAAAAGATAAAAAGAATAAATTTATACAAGTTGATTTTTCTGCAACTCCTTACAATGAAACTGGAGGTGGATTAAAAAGACGAATACATTATTTTCCTCATGTTATTATAAATTTTGAATTAAAGGAAGCAATAAGATTAGGATTAGTTAAAACTGTTGCGATAGATAAAAGAAAAGAATTGGCAGCATTACCATTAGATTTTAAAGCTGAAAGAGAAAGAAACGATGTTAAAAGTTTATCTGATGGTCAAAGAGTAATGCTTAGAGCAGGATGGAGCAAACTTAAAATTTTAGAAGAAGGATTTTTGGAGTTTGACAAAGAAAAACATCCTAAAATGCTTGTTGTTTGTGAAGATACCACCGTTGTTCCCTATGTTACTCAATTCTTAAAACAAGAAGGTTTATCTGAAGATGAAATTATGGAAATTCATTCCAATAAAAAAGGGGAAGTTAAACCTACTGAATGGGATGCAATAAAACAAAAACTATTCAATCTTGATACACATGAAAATCCAAAAGTGATTATTTCAGTTCTCATGTTAAAAGAAGGATTTGATGTAAATAATATTTGCGTAGTAGTCCCATTAAGAGCAAGTTCTTCATCAACATTATTAGAACAACTTATTGGAAGAGGATTAAGATTAATGTGGAGGGGTCCAGAATTTACAGAACTAAAAGACGAAAATAGAGAAAAACTGTTAATTAAAAAAGAAGAACCAAACAACTATTTAGATATTTTAAGTGTTGTAGAACATCCGCGTTTTATAGAATTTTATGATAGAGTTCTTGCAGATACTTTGGGCATAGTTGAAAAAATGCCAAAAAAAGAAAGAGTAGTCGGAGATTTAATCATAATTAATTTAAAAGAAAATTTTGCAGATTATGATTTATTTTGGCCTATAATAGTACATGATAAAGAAGAATTTATTGAAATTGGAGAATTATCTATCAATGATTTAAACTCATTTCCAACGACATTAGAAAAATTAAAACAAATAATCCCAAAAAACGATGGAGGTATTTTTTATGGGGAAGAAATAACTGTTAAAACAAGATTTGGAGAATATGCAGTTACAGCAGATTTATTTAATGCAAAAAATTATAATTTTTTTTTTTCAAAATTATAAATTTTCTTTCTTCTTGTTTTATTTAAAGTTTCAAAAGGAATTATTAAAAATTTTTTACTATTGAAATAAA
>JAAXQB010000182.1 GCA_012329085.1 Methanosarcinales archaeon
CCTCTACCAAATTCTTTCCGTGGTTGTTTAAAGTCAAATGGCATAAGGTCATCTGCAAAGCATATCTTCACAAGTGGATTTACTACAAATGCATCGCCTCGTCCTGCGTGTGCTGCTGATGCAATTCCAGTATATCCGCCTTGGTGCCCTACATTCATTGCATAATTTGGATAGTTTGGACCACGAAGTTCAACAGGCAATCCCTCATCTGATTGATAAGAGAACACATTTGCCGCACCACATTGATCTTGAAGGTCGTATCCATAGAATCCAAGTCTTCCATGTGCTTCTTTATGTAAATACATCGAAAGATACCATCCTGAAAGACCTGCATTTCCATTTCCTGTTGCAAGTGAAGTTGAACATCCTGCTGCTGCTGATAATACTGTTGCTCTTTGAGATCCACCAAAGTGAGATTCAAGTGTTGTTGGATATAATTCGTAGTTTTCCAATCCATAAAGTGTAGATTCAGTAGCAATATCTTTAACAACATCAAGTGTTGCTTCTACTTTATTATCTACACCTTTATTTGCTGCACCATTGTATTTTTTATTGATGTAATCTACCATATAATACATATTATCATCAAGAATGTTATCAGTGTATGCTGCAGTTGCATATTGTGTAAATCCAACTCCTCCTGACATGTATGAACCAAGCCATATTTGGTCATAAAGCATACATCCAGCACCAATCACTTCTAAAGCAACTTTTGTAGGGTCATCAGACTTTACACGGCTTGTTTGAATAATATCTGCGAGATGTCCGAATGATACACCGCCCGGTTCGTTTGGACTTCGTGCCCTTCTTGCAGGTAGCATATCACCCATTTGAATAACTCCGGCATGTTTTGCAGCATAGGATAAATCTGCCACAGCAGCTTCGCCTGCACACATACTATATGAAGAAATGAAAGACATACCAATTTGCATTGCAATCCATCTAGAAGTTTGTCCACCATCTGTACTTCTTGTGACAACTGTTGGAATGTGTGCAGCTTGCCATGAAGTTTTTCCAATAGATGCTTTCAATTGTTCTGCTTGTTCTTCAGGGAATTGCTTGTTAATGTCGATTAAAAATTGCTTGTCAATCTCATCTGCAAGTTCATCATCTCCTGTAAATATCTTTACATAGCAGTCTTCTGTAAGTCCAGGATGTGTTTCCACCATATGTTCCTGAACAACTGCACCACCAGGTAATGCGTGGTTTAATGTTTCAAGATAGTGATTGATAGTTTCAGGTGTAACTTCAATTCCAAGTCTCTTTTCTAATGTATCGTGTGCTAAACCCATTCCTACAATACAAGTTCTTTTAATATCATCACACATTTGTTGCATTGCGGCATTATTTACATAGTGTAAATCATCCCCTTCAACAAGCATATCTGTACCAGATATTACATATGGTGTGAGTGCCCTTTGTCCAAGTGGAATTCCTCCACAATGAAGGTCAGGATTATATGATGAAAGACCTCGCTTCTTTGCAATTTCTTGACCTGCTTTTTTCATTTCTACTTTTCTTGAACTTTGTTCAATTCCAAGTCTTTTAAAAGTACCAGTCTTACTTGTATCATCTTCGTACTTCCTACTCATTTCTTTTTTGAATAATTTTTCCTTAGTCATTATATATCACCTTTATTTTTTTTGTAGTATATAATTTATAAAATTATATACTGGGATAAATTTTTTAATTTTTCGAATTTTATTTTGGTTGGAACCCATATTCAGTTCTTTGTTGCCAGATTCTATGTACTAATTCAATTACTTCTTTATCTTCTCTAAATGGCACATTATCTGCTCTGTAAATGGTAGTTCTTTTAGCAGCCTCATCTTCTGACATTGGCTTGCCCATATTTACTTCCCTATCAAGAAGTCTTCCAACTTGATCTTTTACAACCATGACTTCGCCATCTTTCATTACAGATCTTTCAAGCATATCAAACATAAGTCCATTTTCAGGAAGTCTTAATGAATGCCCATGCACTGCTGCCCCTCTTAAACTTGAAAGTGCAGGACAAGACATGTCCGTTTCAAGTTGATGTTTTGCAACTACCTCCATATCTCGCTCTCTCGCTTCTACAATTTGTCGTCCTGATAAGGTACCTGGATCTACACCTCTAAAATTAATTGCTGCCATATAAGTTCTAAAATATGGGACTGATGGTGAATTGTACATTGAATCTACAAATTGTATATAACGCATTCCATCTCCTGCTTTTGCACCTGGCGTTGGTTCAACGATTTCTCGTATTGAACATTCAGGTTCAGTCATTTCAGAAAGAGGTGGATGTGTGCTCTTATAATCACTGCCCGGAGCTCTGTGACCTAATATTAATGTCAAATCTTCATCTGAAATTTCTCTTATCTTTTCAGATTTTTTTGCCATTTGTTTTCTTCTATTTTGTGCAATAGTTGTTGCACCTGGGTAATATTGTGGTGTATATGTCATAATAATTTCTCCTATTTAAGTTTTAATTTAAATACTCTAAAAGCATGCATTTTATGAAATCTTTGATTTTTTATTCATTGTGCGATTTACAGCCCTTACAAGTTCGTTCAACTTATCAATAGTTGTCGCTTCCCCCCTTGTAATTCCTGACACAATTTCCATTATTGTTCCTTTTGTTAAAATATCTTCATCTTTTGGCATTACAAATTTAGTTTTTACCCCAGCTTTTGCAAAATCTTCAAAATTGACTGGAGATTGACAAACTATAATTGCAGGTATATTAACACCCTCTAATATTGCACGAATCTTTTTTATTATGTGATCTTTCACACTTCCAACATGAATAACTGCTACTTTATGTCGAGATATTTGTTCAAATTCTTCAGGATTTATTCCAAAAGAACCTGATGCCATTCCAACATCTGGCACGCCAGATCCTGAATACAAAACTAATACACTAACTTGTATCTTTGCTTCACGCATTCCGAATGTAAGTTCGCATACAGGTTTTGTTATATGCCGCCTTCCCGGACTCATTGCAACAACAATCACATCTGCTCTTCCAGCTTCTGAAAGAGTTCCACGACCTGCCATTCCTCCGCCTCTGCCTATGCCTTTTCCATGCCTACAATCAACTACTTGAGTTTCTCTATCAAACATGTTTTATTAATTTAACATGCAGATTTGTTTATCTTCGCTCTTTTTTGGATCTGATAATCCAAGTGCAATTTTATCAGCGTTAGCACCTCGTTTTGCATAATCTGTCGTAGTAGATCTTTTAAGAATGAAAAGTCCTTCATTAAATTCAAAATCACAAGGTAATATTTCCTTACAAATCAATTTAACGCTATCTTTTACAATAGAGTTTTCAACTTCTAATCGAACTCTTCCAACACAAACAGATAATTCGATAATTTTTGAAGTGATTTGAATTAATTGTCTTTGTGAGTGGTGAATAGAATCGCCTTTTGCAGGACCATATGGTACTGTTGAAGGCAACCTAGGACCTTGCACCATTATTTTTTTGATGCCTTCTATTTTAACTAATTCATTTAACAGTTTTTGAGTAGTGATAGGCGAGAGTAAATTCTTTGGAGCGATTTCAATATCAAGAGTGTTTTCTACATTTTCTGTCATTATAATGCCTTTTAGTTTTGTTATTTTACATTAGGTCAAATGAAATCTTTATCTAAAATCATAAGAAATTCATTTTAATTATATTTATAATGCGTCTGCAATTGATTGAATTGGCTCTCTAAATTCTTTAATTGAACCAAATACATTTCCAACAAGACCAGAAGTCTTTTCAATTGTAAACATTTGAGTACCTGCATCAAGTGAAGCTGCAGCTGGAATACATGGTATTGCAAATCCTCTGGAGTGTCTGGTTACTACATGATTACCATTAAATATTCCAGGTCCGCCCCCTCCGTAGATTGAGTGACTGAAAAATGAAAATCCTACTGCAGTTCCTTGTGCTTTACCATAATCGCATCCCGGAAGTCCAGTTTCTTTTTCAAGTATATCATTGAAGTATAGAATGGTTGCTGCTACATTTTGTGCTGCTCTTCCTGCACCACAATTTACTAATGTTGCTGCAAGTTGTCCTGATGCCGCATATGCATTCCATAAAGGCACATCATTTGCTTTGTAGAATTTGTATCCAGATGGTGCTGTTGTATCAACAGAAATTACTTTATCTTCAATAGCTCGCTCAACAAGTGATTGAATGACAGTACCAATTGTACCTGTTTGACCGTTTGCTTTTACAAGGTCATAAGTTAAATTATTTGCATTAAGTCCTTGATATGCAAGTCCAAGCAATTGATAATCTTCAAATATTCCAATTGCATTACCCATTTCATACATAGCAGTTTGCTCAAATATTGATGCTAATGCTGCTGAATTCATTGCAGATTTGTTTGTAATTGCTGCAATGTGATTTGCCATAATATTTCTAAGTGAATATCCAAGACCTTCATTACTTTGTGGAATGCTTAAAATTGATGCTACATTTCCGCCTGAAAGGTCCATTGTGTGCGGATAACTTCCCCATACAGATGCTTTTACAATAGGTGCATCAAATATACCTGTGTTAAATTCATCGATGATTGCTTGTACTGTTGATGCTGCGCCCACTGTGGTTGCTGATATGTAATCTGCACCTATGGTAGTTCTTTTGGATGGGATTTGTACTAATAATTGTTTTCCGCCACCAATTACTTCCACATTTGTATCATCACCCTCATCTACTCTTATGAGCGATTCTATTTTATTTCGCAAATTGTCTGCATTTCCAACAATATCGTAATCCATTTCTCGCCCAAGAATATGCCGTGCTTTTCCACCCATTTTACCGGTTGCAAGTGCATTTTGAATTCCTGTAAGATTAATTGCAACAGACCTTTTTGTATCTCTTACAATTTTTTCAATTGCTGCATTTCGCGTTGGTGCAATGCTTTTAAGATCAACATTACTTTCCAATAATTTTCCTCTATCACTATATAAATCTATTTTATAAGACATTTAGTTCCTCCTTATGAACTGTGTTTTGGTTTTGTATAGTTATTTATATTTGTATATACAAATCAAATAAATAGAAAAATTCTCAAGTTTTATGGCTCTTATTTTATATGTATTGCATATACAACCAATAAAAACTCTTGGAATTCATGATTTTCTATTTTTTTTATTGCATATATTTATAAATGCATACATTCTTAAAAAATCACATGTAAACACTCGTTCTTTTTAAGAATGGATTATAGAAAATTAAATATATTTTATTAAAATATTATTAGAATGAACATAATATTTAGAAAATTATTAATTTTCATTATTATATACTAGAGAAAATTCTAATTTCTCATACAAGAGACTGCCATAGTACCTACAAGACATTGTCTCTTATAGTAATAGTATATTGCTTTTAAACATATAAATCTTTGTTCTTACCCATATATAAAGATTGTGTCATTTAGTATACAAAATTCGATTATGTGTGTTAACTTTATATTTTATATCAATTGTTAAAAAATATTCACAATCAAATTTATGTCAATTTAAAGATTACAAATAATCGTAAAATGGGACTTTTGTTGCATAATATTGATATTATTTGTAATAAACATTAATTAAATAGTCCAATGGTATGAAAAAGTATGAAAAAAAATTAAATATATCTATATACTATTAAAATGTAATTATGTATACTTATAAGTTTATTAATTAAACTGATAGGAAATTATATGCCATAAATAAAAAAACATATTTTGAATATACGAGATAACGCTTATTCATTCTTAAATGAGCAAACGCTTATTCATTCTGAACAAGCTATTGAAAATTTTTTTAACCCATTCTGAAAGAATGAGTGTTAAGTATACAATTTTACAAATTATGTACTAACGCTCAGAGCGTTCAATCACGAGCAAACGCTCAGAGCGTTCAATCACGAGCTATGAAAAAGTATGAAAAAAAATTAAATATATCTATATACTATCAAAATATAATTAATGTCTTACTAAAATTACAAATCTAAATAATAGGAAATTATATGATACAAAGAACAAAAGAAGATGTTTTAACTGCCATAGTTGAAAAAAATGTAAAATTTATAAGAACACAATTTACAGACACATTCGGAACAATTAAAAGTTGGGCAATTCCAGCAGAAAACCTTGAAGATGCATTAAATGACGGAGTAATGTTTGATGGCTCTTCCATTACAGGATTTACACGAATTGAAGAATCCGATATGACACTTATTCCTGATCCAAATACTTTCTGCATACTTCCATGGAGACCAACAGAAAGAGGATCAGTTGCACGAATTATTGGAGATGTGAAACTTCCAGACGGAACTTCATTTGAAGGAGATCCAAGGAATATATTAAAAAAAGCAATTAAAGAAGCTGAAGCACAAGGATTTACAATGAATGTAGGTCCTGAACTTGAATTCTTTTTATTTAAATTAGATGAAAAAGGACACCCATCATTAGAATTTACAGACCATGGCGGATATTTTGATTTTGCACCATTAGATAAAGCACAAGATGTACGAAGAGATATTGATTTTGCTCTTGAAGACATGGGCTTTAATTTAGAAGCATCACATCATGAAGTTGCACCATCCCAGCATGAAATCAATTTTAAATTTGATGATGTATTAACTACTGCAGATAATGTAATAACATTTAAATATGTTGTAAAATCAATTGCATATGCAAAAGGATATTATGCAACATTTATGCCAAAACCAATTTATGGAGAAAACGGGTCAGGCATGCATTCTAATCAATCATTATCCAAAAATGGTACAAATGCATTTTATGATTCAGATTCTGAAAATGGATTATCTCAAACTGCATTACATTATATCGGAGGATTACTCAAACACATAAAAGATTTTACAGCAGTCACAAATCCACTTGTAAATTCATATAAAAGACTTGTTCCAGGATATGAAGCACCAATATACCGCACATGGTCTAATTCAAATAGAAGTTCACTTATAAGAATTCCTGCAATAAGAGGACGAGGAACTCGTGTGGAACTTAGATGTCCAGACCCAAGTTGTAACCCATATCTTGCATTTGCATTAATGTTATCTGCAGGTCTTGATGGTATTAAAAATAAAATCGATCCCGGCGAACCATCAAATTTCAATATATTTGATGTGTGTGATGAAACCCGTAAAGAAAAGTGTATAGAATCCTTGCCAGGAAGTCTTAAAGAAGCAATTGCTTGTATGAAAGAAAGTACATTTGTAAGATCGGTATTAGGAAATCATGTGTTTGAAAATTATTTAAGTACAAAGATTACAGAATGGGATGAATATAAAGCACAAGTTCATAAATGGGAACTTGATACATATTTTGAGAAATATTAAAGGGCATCATTGCCCTCTTCTCTTTTTTTATAGTTCGTGATTTAACATTCTGGGTGTTAATACATAATTTTATAAATCATATACAATTAAAAAATGTTTTAAATATTATGTAGAATGGAGCGTTTTCGTATATTATATATAATAAAAATGGAAAAATAAATTTTTATCCAACCAATCCTAAAAGAATGGATGTTAAATATATAATTGCAAAATTAAATTCCATCTCGTTCCATTTTTTCGGCTTTCTCCTCAACTTTTTTTTGCATATTTTTCTTATATTTTTTAACTTTTTCCCTTATTAATGGATACTTAACTCCAAGAATTTGTGCTGCCAAAATTCCTGCATTTTTTGCATTATTTATTGCAACAGTAGCAACAGGTACACCACTAGGCATTTGTACTATAGAATATAACGAATCCACTCCAAGAAGTGTAGCTGTTTTTATAGGCACTCCAATTATGGGAAGTGTGCTTATAGATGCCACCATGCCAGGAAGATGTGCAGCCCCTCCTGCACCTGCAATTATAACATCAATACCTCTATTTTCTGCTTCTTTTGCATATTTGAATAATCGTTCTGGTGTTCTGTGTGCAGATACGATTGTTATTTCATACAATATGTCAAATTCATTTAATATTTCTGCCGCCGCTTTCATCACAGGTAAATCTGAATCACTTCCCATAATAATTCCAATCATTATTTCATTCATTTTATAATATCCTTATAATTTTATTATTGTATATAACTTGTAAATATGCATTTCTCAAAGAGAAATATGTTCTATAAACTCCCTGATAGCTCATTCGGAATGAATGAGCGTTATTCGTAGTATATACTCAAAAAATTTTTTTAATTTCTTTTAGAAAATTTTTTTAAATAGTATATTATGTTATCAAGTCCTATAAATATTATGTTATGCTATGAAAAAATAAAAATAAGATTAAAATTTATTAAAATTATTATATTGGAAAATTTCACGGCACAGTTTCAAAAATTTCAGTTACATAACGAAAAGCAATATTTGGTTGATTATGTAAACCCGTTTGGCATAAAAAGTATAAAATCACTATATTTTGGAATTGTGCTAAATTATGCATAATATTTATATGTAGGAACTTATAATGCTACTTTATAAACGAAATAGAATGAAAATAGAATATATTAATGGGAATCTTTAATAAATTTTTTGGATCAAAGTTACTTTGGGCAATAGATGATAATGATATTATTTCTGTAAAAGCTTTATTAGCTGATGGTTATGATGTTAATGAAAGGCACATAACTGGTGTGACACCTTTGATATTTGCTGCATTAGATGGATATACTGAAATTGTAAATATTTTGCTATCGTATGGTGCTAAGGTTAATATGAAAGATAAAGGCGGTGCAACTGCCTTGAATCTTGCTACATTAGGAGGACATACTGAAATTGTAAAAATGTTATTAAATTCGGGTGCTGATGTTGATACGAAAGGTAAAACTGGTATGACCAATTTGATGGCTGCTACATTAAAAGGACATGCTGAAATTGTAAAAATGTTGTTAACTTATGGTGCTAATGTCAATGCAAAAGATATGACTGGTACAACTGCATTGATGGTTGCTGTACCAAAAGGACATTCCGAAATTGTAAAAATATTATTAACTTATGGTGCTGATGTTAATGCAAAAGATGCGATTGGTTTAAATGCATTAACGATTGCCAACTCAAAAGAACATAATGAAATTGCCATTCTATTAAAACAATCTGGGGCTACTGAATAATTAAAAGTTGTAATTTATACCATTTTAACATCAATTATTGTATAAAATAACACATTTGAAAATAATTTATCGTATTTTAAATTTACATCCAAGCTCATCTGCCTTTTTTTTGCATTCTAATGTGTCTGCATAACCTTCAACTATACTAATATAGACAACTTTAATATATTTTTTACATTCTTTGATAAATTTAAGAACTTCATCATAAGATTTAATTCCAAATTTTGGATTACATATTTCAAAATATTTTTTTGAATTTTCAGAATTTAAACTTATTGAAATCGAATCCAATCCTGCATCTGAAAGGTTTTTTGCAATATTTCGATTAGGATATATAAGATTTGCATGCCCATTCGTATTTATTCTAACTTTTATAGATGGGTATTTTATTTTAATTGCTTTTATCACATCAATAACAGTATCGAATCTTGTAAGTGGTTCTCCATATCCGCAAAATACAATTTCTTTATCATCAAGATTAATTTCTTTATTTATTTCGCTCAATATTTTTTCTTTTGTAACTTGCATTTTAAGTCTAAGGTCATACTTACCCACACCTTTTGAAAATTTTTTAATGCAAAAAACACATTCATTTGTGCATGAATTTGTAATATTTAAATAAAGAGATTGTTTGTATCTATATACGATTGTGTCTGTTATTGCTGCATTCATAAATAATATCCCCCTTATTTAGAACTTTCCATACATTTCTTGCATCTGCTCTATTTACAATTGCAGATACTATATCATTAATTGGATTCATATTTCTTAAAGGCTTTATGAATAATAAATCTGCATCATTTCCTTTTTGTATAACTCCTGAATTAAGATTTAATATCTTTGCAGGATTTACTGTGACCATTTTAAGAATTTCATTTGGAGAAATTGCATCAACTTGTGCTTGAATAAAATTCATAACTTTTAAAGTAAATTCCATTTCTCTAAATAAATCTGGAGAGTTTAGCATAACATTATCAGTTCCAAGTGCAACAAGTATGCCATTATCAAGAAATTCTTTTATTGGTGGAAATCCCACTCCAAGAACACAATTGCATCTTGGGCAACAAATAATGGGAATTTTGTTTTTAATTATGTGTTCGACATCTCCTTTAAATGGATTGGTTGCATGCACAATAAATTTAGGTTTTAAAGAAATCACTCTTTCAATTTCGGTTTTTCCTGTAAGAGAAAGAGAACGATTTTGAGATATAATATGCTCACCTGCATGAATTACTTGCGGAAGATTTAATTTTTCTATTTCGCTTAACACAGATTCTGAAAATTCTCCTACCCCACTTAATCCAACACCATTGCATTTTTTAGCATTTTCACATATAGAATCTATAATTGATTGATCGAATTCGTTTTTTTCTATTTCTGAATCAATTTGAGCAATTGGTGGTTCATAATAGATTTTAGCTTTTTTATAAATATTGGCTTGATTGGATATATCTGGATTATTCGAAAATTCAAAAAAGGTAAGTATTCCATTGGATAACATTTCATTTACAACATTTGTTGCAGATTCTAAAAGTTCTGTGAATGGTGTGTCTTTTAAAATTTTTTGTTTAAGCCCATTAGGAGGTCTAACTAACTCATCTAATGGCATTGAGGTGATTTTCTCTTTTGCGATTGAATCAAGGATATGCACATGTGCATTTATTAGTGCAGGCATTATTATTGACTTTTCAGCATCTAAATCACCTTCGATAGTTCCTTTTTTGATTTCAGTTATTATTCCTTTTTCAATTTTAAGATACCCTTCAATTAAATCAAAATTTGATCCGTGGAGAATTCGTGCATTATAGATTATCATATGTTCTTATTTTAAAGAGTTAAATATATTTCTAATTTGCGCAATAACAAAAATTTTATGATTTGTAAAATATCTATTAAAAGTAGTAATATTGTTGTTTTAATTAAATGGTTTATTTTTATATCAATCATTTAATTATTTTTTATAGCACATTTAGAATAAAATGAGCAATAGAGATAAATCTTTGATTTTCGATAGCACATTCAGAATGAATGTGCGATAGTGCGCATTATACAAATTTGTTATTTATTAAACAGATTCCGTATTATTTCAAAAGAAACAGATGGTAATAGAGAATCAATTAAGAAAGTAGAGCAATACTTGTAGATTGTGAATGCTTATCATGAATATTTCAAGTAAGAATAAAAAACGGATATGGATCTAAAGAATATGATTTAATTCTTGCATATATAGATAAAAATCAGATTGAATATTTATTCAAAGATGTGAAATCATTCATTGTAGATGTGACTGTTTAAGGCATAGACTTTAAAGCAAGACATGAGCACATTATATAATATGCATAATTTAATATCTAATAAATATCATTATCGCAAATCGTTCAAATTTAGAGTTGAAACGCATCCCTTTCAAAAAGTATGGTAAAGTATATATTTATATTGCCTAAATTATTTATTTAAATATACTTTCTATTTCAAAACAATATCAGTTGCCATTAGATATTAAGTGGCTGAAACTGAATATAATTTAGCATGCTCATATTTGATATATTTACCCTCTAATTTGAAGGCGGATACATTGAAACTTTAGATTACAAGTAAGATATTTACCGTATTTGAAATTATACCTATTTTTCAACATGTTTAAAAACAATACAAATCTATATTATGCATTATGGTATCAAAAAAAGCATATGTGATGATAATACTTGCAGTAATTTTATGGTCATCAACATTTACTTTTATACAGATTGGACTTAAAGAAGTCACACCAATTTATATTGGAGCTTTACGATTTGTTATTGCATCAATGTTATTGATTGTATATGTATTAATTAAATTTAAAATAGAAGAAATCAAAAATTTTACAAAAAATAATTTTATAATATTGACTGCACTTGGAATTTTTGGCATCACGATTCCAAATATAGTTCAAAACATTGGGATGCTTTTTGTGACAGCTTCTATGGCAAGCATTTTACAAAATAGCAGTCCTGCATTCACTCTATTATTGGCATCGATATTTTTAAATGAATATATAGGATTTAAAAAAATAATCGGACTTATCATATCCTTTATAGGCGTTGTACTTATATCAATCGATAATGGGTCAATTTCAATTGTAGGTGAAAATTATTACTCGCTTTATGGAAATATATTGATTATAATATCTGCATTGTGCTATTCCATTTACTTTATTTTAAGCAAGAAAATTATAAAAGACAATCATCCTGCACTTATTTTAGCAATTAGTACAGTTATTGGAACTATTCTATTAAGCATAGTTTCAATTGGGGTGGAACCAATTGATTTTTCATTTTCAAAACTCACATGGTTTGCAATTATTATGATGGCAATATTTGGTTCTGTAATCTCAACGCTAATGTATTTTAAAGCACTTAAAGAGTTTGAAGTATCAAAAATAAATTTTTTTACGCTTCTTATACCCATATTTGCCATTATTCAAGCACATATAATTCTCGGAGATGTACTTCAACCAAATCAAATTGTATTTGGTGCTTTGATATTATTTGGAATATGGATTGCACAAAAAGAATAATTTAAAATTTGTATGTGTTTAGATCTAAAATATTTGTGAAAAAATGATTGAAAATATTTGTCCGCAGATTATGCAGATTAAGAAATTTGTATGTGTTTAAATGCGATATTTCACTATCAATAGATCTATTGCAAATTAAAGATTATGCATATGTAAAAGCATTTATATCAGACAATTATAATTATAAGGCATGATATCTATTAAAATGGCATTAAAGAGTAATAGACTAATGAGGGCTACAACTGGGCTATCTGCACCAAAATTTAATAAATTAACAAAGAGTTTCGATTAGGAATTAAAGAAAAATACTTTAATTAGATCTAAAATAGAGGTAAAGCAAAAAAATAAAGAACGGAAACTATACGGCGGAAGAATAGAAAATTCGAGAAATTGAAAATTTTCTTTTAGCATATAATTTTACAAATTATATCCTATAAAAAATTCTACAGAAAAATTATTTTTATCCTTTTTTTTATTTTAAATGCCATCAAACTTTTAATATTATGTGCTTATTATTTGATTTAGATCTATTTAATGAAACCAATATCTTTACAAGGTTATTAGGTCGCAACAAATCTAATATACAATCAATCGAAAAATACGAAAATTGATGTTGATTAGTTTCAATATGCACATTTTTGCGAAAGATTTAAAAGTAATGCAACCCAATATATATCAATTTCAATATAGACTATCGTTATTTTTAAGTTTATGGAAATGTTCTATCTCAGTGGAGAATGGGATTGTTTTTAATTGCCTATAATGGCGCACAATCATTTCAATTGTGCTATCAATTATTTTATTGACATTTTAAACTCTTCAATTTAGAATGTTCGATTTAAAACAATTGAATTGAAGAATTTACAAATTTTTATTAAGTTTTTAAGGTTGGATTAATTGAAACACAGTACCGCAATTTATAATGATTCATTGGATATCAAATCCAGTGATTTTTGCCTTGATGGTAATGAAAGGCATAAAAAAATAGTTATTTTTGACATGGATAGTACATTAATAGATGCAGAATCCATAGATGAGCTTGCAAAAGTGAATGGGGTTGGTAACAGCGTTTCTGAAATTACAGAGCAGGCAATGAAAGGAGAGCTTGATTATGCAGATGCACTTAACTTTCGAGTTAAACTTCTTAAAGGGTTAAACATAAAAAAAGCAAAAGAAGCAATGGATAAAATGCCAATTATGACTGGTGCGCATGAATTAATTGAATTTATAAAATCAAAGGGATTTATGACTGCAATAATTTCAGGAGGATTTACAATATCAGCCAATCGAATAGGTTTATTATTTAATATTGATGAAGTAATTACAAATGAACTTATTGTGGATAATGGGCATCTTACAGGAATGGTGGTCGGTCCCCTATTAAATGAAAATTCAAAAGAATTTGCATTTGAAAAAATTATTAGAAAATATGGAATACATATAGATAAGTGCATTGTTATTGGAGATGGAGCAAATGATATCGGAATGTTTAAAAAAACAAAGTATGCGATAGCATTTAATTCAAAACCAATACTTCAAAAATATGCAAATGCGATAGTAGAAAAAAAAGACCTTAGAGAAGTTATACCAATAATAGAGTCATTTAATTTAGTTTAACAAAGTTAAAATTAAATATTTGATGAAGTTTCAACTCCTGTGTAGTTGAAATAACACGCGCCTCCGTTGGAGCGCGTGTATAAAATAATTTGGGATAATTAATCTAATTATATAAAAATGTCAGCTTATTGCTGTACAAGGAGTTAAATACAAGATGATAAAGGAATTAATTGAAAAAAAAACTGAATTAAAAAAATCAATAGAAGAATACAAGAAAAGCAGAGATGAAATAAACATGCAAACAAGCGTTCTTGCAGAAAAACGGAATAAATTGAGTAAGCAAGCAAAGCCTTTTATGGAAGATGCTCAAAAGTATAAAAATCTTCGTGATGATATTAATGCAGAAGTAAAAAAAATAAAAGAAATTCGTGATAAAATTAATGCTGATGCAAACAAAATTTCTGCAAAAATAACTGCAATATGTGGTAATGATGGCGAAGGGCAAACCTTTAAAGAAATGCAATTAGAGGTGGAAAAGCTCGAATATACGCAGCAAACTGCAGTACTTAAACCAGAAAAAGAAAAAGAACTAATTAATAGAATTACCAGTCTCAAAAGAGAATACGAATCTAAAAAACGGCAAATAGAAACAAATGAAGAGCTTAAATCATTAACAATAGAATCAAAAGATATTCGAGAAAAAGCAACTAAACAACATGAACTTCTTTCAGAACATGTACTTAGAGCACAAGAAATGCACGATCTGATGTTAAAAGCATTTAAAGATGCAGATGTAGCACGCAAAGAATCTGATGCAGCACATAAAGAATTTATAAAATTACAAAAGATAGCAGATTCTCATCATAAACAATTTATATCAACACAAAAAGAATTAAGGCTTATTGAAAAAGAATTGAATAAATTAAAGAAAGAAGGTGCAACTAGTAAGCGAAAATCAACGCGTGCAGATATACAAAAAGATGCAGATGCTTTATTTAAGAAATTCATAGCAGGTGAAAAATTAACCACAGAACAGCTTATGCTTATACAAAAGTCAAAGCTTATGTGAGTTTTTTTAGTATCGTATAATTGAAAATGTGCAATTATCAGAATTTTTTGAAGTTGTGAAAAATAAAAATTATATAATTTCCTATAAATTGCAAATTATATGTTAAAAACATCTTTAAATTATTATATGATAAATTGAATATGTGAAGCAGCACGATTTCAAACCATTTAAAATGGGAAATTAAAATTTTCTTATGAACAATCGTTTAACTATCATTCTTTACAAAGCTCATTTTTGTAAAGAATGAGCGTTAAATGAGCTTTGCAAAAAACGAGTGTTAAGTATATAATTTTATAAATTATATACAAATATAAAATTAATATTTTATATTTACACCTATGACGTCATTAGAGGGTTAGAAAAATTAAATTTAGAAAACCAATATTCAAATGAAGATTTGTCTTCAATCAAGTCTATAAATTCCTACAGAATTTCCGTTTTTTTGACATCAGATTGCCTCATTTTCTTTCACATATATCGTCTTATCAGTTCCTTTGACCTATGAATCTATTCTGGCGTTATATCTACATCTTTTGAATAAAGTCATTTATATTTTGTAATGCCTCTCTTACATATACTATCATCCGCTCTATTTGAAAAAATTACTGTTAATGCGCCGTATTGAGCCATTTCATTTGATGTTTTGGTTCTTCCAAATACATTCTACTTTAGAATTCTTATATTCATGTTTTTAATCTCTAAAATTCTGTTATTGTAGTATAATTTAGAGGCTAAATAAATAAGTTATTTGGATTGGTGGATGGGTGCGGAAAGTAAAATCAAACATGATATAAAAGTGAGTTATGAAGATTGTTTTTAATTTACGAACTAAGTTTATAAACTAGCCATGCGAGGGCGGTATAATCTCAAGCCGTTCAGAAAAGTAAAATCAATATTGGATGATTTAAGAGGTATCTAATCTGACAAAGTAAAGTTGTTATGAAAAATAAAATTAATTCATTAAATATGATATTAATTGCATTTTAAGATAGCGCATATCAGAACGAATAACGCGCATTTGTCTCAAATGAGCAAACGCTCGTTCGTTCGAAAATCAGAGATTTTCTCATACGCTCATTCGTTCCGAATGAGCTTTCCGAACGAGCTATCAAAGAGTATCTCATGTGATCATTCGTTTCGAATTAGCTTTCCGAATGTGCATTCCAAATGAATTATTAATTTTTTCCTTATGCATAATTTTACAAATTATGTGCAATAGAAAGTCTAATAAAAATCTATGAATTTGATTCATTCATACTTTCTTTTCTTATAACAGTTAATTGGGAAAGGTCTTTTCCAATAAGTCCATATGCATCTGATCTACATTGCCTACAATGTTTCATTTGTTTTACAAATGGTTTGCAATCATTTTGTGTTTTTGCTCGTGCTTCGTCTGTTGGAGGAGTTAAATGTGAAAATTTGCCTTGGTTAATAAGTGGCATTACATTCATAATATACACACCTAATTCATGTACTTTTTTTGCAATATCTACGATGTGATGGTCATTTATTGTTGGAATAAGTACAGTATTTATTTTGATAACCATGCCTTCCTCAACGGCTGCTTTAATTCCTTTCATTTGATTTTCATGAATAATATTTGCGGCATCAATTCCTCTAAATATTTTCCCCTTATAATTAGCAAATGAATATATTTTTTCAATAATTTTTGGGTCAACTCCATTTACAGTAACTGTAAGTGTTGATACGCCAAGACGAACAAGCTCTGGTATATTATCATATAAGAGCAATCCATTTGTACTTAAACATAATGATACATCAGGAAATTCATTTTTTATTAATTCAAGTGTCTCAAATGTTTCTTTATTTGCAAGAGGATCCCCAGGTCCTGCAATTCCAACTACTTTTATGAATGGATTTTTAGATATGATTTTTTTAGTATGTTCAAATGCTTCAAGGGGAGTTAAAACTTTACTTGTAATGCCTGGTCTACTTTCATTTACACAATCAAATTTACGCACACAAAAATTACATTGAACATTACAT
Organism: Methanosarcinales archaeon; assembly: GCA_012329085.1. The sequence continues at coordinate 17,294 of JAAXQB010000182.1, forward strand.
TTTGGAGCCACAGCAAGATGAATTCGCCCATATTTGTGTTGTGCTTTTGGATCATAACATGGATGTTTAGAGATTTTTCTCTTATAATCCATTTTACTATTTCCAATGCATGCATCATTTACAAAAGATTTTTTCATATTATGAGTTTTTAACATTTAGGTTCATTATATAATTGTTATTGTTATTAACCCTTTTGATTGTGATAATTTAAATTAGGTATTATGAATAATTAAGAAATAGTATGATATAATATGATGGTTTCATTTTTAAAATAAATTAAAAATGGATATTTTTTTAGCATTTTGAACAATCCAATTCGAAATAACGATTATTCATTCCGAATGAGCTATTAAAAATTTCCCTCAGCATATAATAAACGCTCGTTCTTTTTGAGGGGCACATTAACGATCGTTCGTTTCGAACGAGCTCTCGAAGAGAATGTGCGTTGGCGAGCTTTACAAATTATCTACTATAAAAAATAATATGTTTATTTTTATCCTTTAAATTACATTAAAGCATACTCGCGCGTTCGTAATTCTCTATAGCTACTATAAACTCACTCACATATTAGTCATATTGCGTCTATTTTTATTTTCAAAACACCATCAATTTTAAAAATCACATTTGCCGTATTTACTGTAGATTTAATTGTTTTAATTTTAATTTTTATCAATTTTGACTGTGTATGGCGTAACTGTTCGTAGGTCTATATAAAGTTTAAATTTTTTTCACTAAAAAAGAAAAAAGTGTATTTTTACTTTTGATTTATTTTCGAGAAATTGAAAATTTCCCTATGTATATAATTTTATAAATTTTATACAATAAAAAAACATTCATAAAATTATATCTTCAAGAGCACCTTGCTTTATTAATTCAATATTTATCAAATAATCATTATGTGAAAAAGTTTCAAATAATGATTTTTTTGTTGTTTTCCAACCTAAACCATCAGTAATCCAGATTAAATTAATATTTTGATTCTTTAAAAAATTAAATAAATCTTTATATTCTCCTGCTGTTGATTTTAATTTTGAACCCCCTCCGCTATAATAATTTGTTTCAATTAAAAATATTTTATTTTTGGATTTTTTAAATACTGCAAAATCAAAATTTCTGTTTGTTTTATCTATCTTAATATCAAAATTCCATTTTTCTTTAATTTTTTTTTGTGTTGCTTGATAAATAAATTCTAAGTCATTTTTTTCAGAAAATTTTTGAATGATATTTTCAACAATACTTTCCATTAATTGACCTATTCTATTTTTTCTAGCATTTGTATCCATTCCAACTTCTATACCAAAACAATAATCAACAATACTTTTCACATTTTTATTTTGAAAAATATATTTCAATCCAGATTCCTTAAAAAAAGTGAGCAAATCCTCTTTTAATTTATTTTTCAATTTTACTTTTGGATTAAATAAATCAATTTTATTTCTTGAAATTAATTCTTCAAAGTCATCAATTATTTTCAAATCTTTTAATTTGTTGTTTCTAATTGCTACAAGAATTGGTAAAACTTTTCTTATGTTTGGATATTCTGAAATAAGATCTATAAATTCTTTTTCAATATTATTCTTTCCAATTAGAACATTTAGAAGATTTAATTCTTTTTCAATTGAATATATATTCTTTTTTACTTTTTCAAAATTAACAAAATAATTCCATGTAAAAATAGAATCATTTAATGTTTCAAGAAAATATTTAAAAACATCTTCTTCATCATCTTTTAAATTTAGTTTTTTATATGTTTGTAAATATTTCATTTTAATTATTTTTCTTTTATTAAATATTTTGAAGATCTAACTAATTTTATACTGTTATAATCATATTTATCATAAAATTTATATTCCCAAATATGAAATGAATTTTCTCTATTTTCAAAAAATAATAATACAATATCTTTAGATGTTTCTTTCATCCATTTTCTATATGGATAGTATAGCTGACGAATAATTGCATTTGTCGATTTTTTTATTTTTTGCTTCAACTAATACAATCTTTTTCTCCCCTTCATAACCCGCATCTATTTCAGTTTGAACACTCGAAACATTAATTTTTTGATCATTAACATAAAAATAAAATTCAGGTGTATATTTTCGTCCACGAATTGTTAATACCAATGACGGATCATTCATAAATGTGCGAATTAAACTAGATGCGTATGCAAAATCCAAATGTTGCATTTCAGAATTTCCTATTTTAGATGATTCTAATTTAAAATTTAATTTAGAATCATAAATAATTTCTTTAGATTTAATTTCAGGGATATCAAAATAACCTTCTCCTTTTATTATATTATAAATTCCATTTTTTATAGGTAGTAAAAATAATTCATTTTTTATAAAAATATCAGGTCGTTTTTCCCTATCATCTTGTTTACAAAGAATACGAACTTCTTTTTCACTAGTTTTTTTAAAATCTTGACATGATTTTTTAATTTGTTTTGCTGTTAATTGAAAAAAAGCTTTATTAAAATCATGTTTCAAAATATTATAATCTTCGAATATTTTTTCCCAAGATGAATCATTTGTCATTTTAATAATTCGTAACAACGACCTCGTTTATTTTTCCTCGTTTAGCTCCATTACAATTAATCATTCTTGTAGCTTGAACAAAGTTAATAGTATATTCAGGATATAAATTTTTAATAAATTTCGTATCACTATTACTTAACATAACAGAACAACCCTTTTCATCTAATTTTTTAAAAACTTCTGAAAGTAATTCTTGTTCTTTTTCTAAAAATCGATCCTTTGCATAAGCAGTAAAACTTTTCTTATTTTTTAAAGGATAATAGGGGGGATCAAAATAAATAAAATCTTGACTTTTTGCAAAATTAAGAACTTTTTCAAAAGACATGATTTTAATTGTAACATCTTTTAATAAATTAGAAACAATTTTTAGTTTTTCTTCTTGAACAATATCTGGATTTTTATAAGATCCCATTGGAACATTAAAGCCACCTTTTAAATTAACTCTATACAATCCATTAAAACAAGTTTTATTAAGATATATAAATCTTGCAGCTTTTTCTAATGGTGGTAAATCACTTGGATTAATTGCTCTTATTGTTAAATAATAATCTTTACCTTCAATCATATGATATTCTTTATGCTGTTTTAATTCAATAATTAATTTTTCAACATCATCCCTTATCACTTCATAAGCATTAATCAATTCTTCATTTATATCGGAAATAATAATTTCAGAAGGATTAAATTTTTGTATCATATAAAAAAAAACTGCACCACTTCCTACAAATGGTTCTATATAACGATTAAATTTTTTAGGAAATAAAGGTTCAAATTGTTGTAGAAGTTGTCCTTTGCCCCCTGCCCATTTTACAAATTTTGGAATTTGATTGTTCATATTTTATATTTATTCACCATTCTTTTTCAAAGAATTGATTCTTTTCATTGTAAGTTTTAAAAAACTTTCTTCTTTGTCAATTCCTATGAATTGCCTATTTAACATAGTAGCAACAACTCCTGTTGTTCCAGATCCATTAAAAGGATCCAAAATAATTGCTTTTTCATTTGTTGATGCCGTAATTATTCTTTTAAGAAGTTCTATTGGTTTTTGAGTTGGGTGTTTTCCATAATTTTTTTCTGACATTGGAGTTAATGGGATATGCCAAACACTTTTCATTTGTTTTCCTTGTGGGGCTACTTTATCGTGCCATTCTCGCATTAGATTATAATTAAAATCGTGAGGTATTCTTTGATGTTTTCGTGCCCATAAAATAGTTTCATGGGAATGAACAAAATATTTACAACTTAAATTAGGCGGTGCATTTGGTTTAAACCAACTAATTTCATTAAGTATTTTAAAATTTAGTTTTTGCAAAGAAAAACCAACTTGATATATATTGTGCATTGTTCCAGAAATCCAAATAGTTCCATTATCCTTTAAAACTCGGCGACAAGCTTTTATCCAGTTTTGGGTAAATTCAAAATCTTTTTCAAAACCTTGAGATTTATCCCAATCTGCTTTATTTACAGAAACCATTTTTCCAGCTCTGCAAGAAATTCCTCCATTTGATAAAAAATAAGGTGGATTTGCAAAAATCATATCTACTGATTTTTCAGACAACAAATTTAAAACATCAATACAATCATTATTAAAAAGCTGCACTAAATTAGATTCAAAATAAGGTTCTATCATGCATTAAAATATAAAACATCATTCAATATGAATTCTGTTATTTATGTTATAAAAAATTTTCAAAGATTAATAAAAGTATGTAAATGATATAAAACTCAAAAAAAGTTAATACTTTTATAATCCTTGTTTATCGAATGTGTTTTTATTTCCAATAACTCATAAAAACACACTCTTGCATCCAATTTCAAACGACTGCTAAAAGCCCACTTACATATTAGTCCTATCGCCAGTTTTCGCCTTCAAAACACTATCAATTTTAAGCACCATATTTGCCGCCTCTGTTGCAGATTTGATTGTTTGAATTTTCACTTTCAAAGGATCAACAATACCAGCTTCATACATATCAATAGCTTCGCCTGTAGTCACATCCAATCCCATTCTTTTATTATCACCATGTGCTGCCCTTACATCAATTAAAGAATCAATTGCACTTTGCCCTGCATTTTCTGCAATTATCTTTGGCACAAATTCAATAGCATTTGCAAATTCCATAATCGCAAGTTGAGTACGATCCTCTATCGATGCCGCAAATTTTGAAAGTTCGAGTGCAATTTCTATTTCTGTAGCACCACCACCTGCAACTATTTTTCCATCTTCTACAACACCTTTTACTACATTCAATGCATCATCTAATGCCCTATCAACATTATCTGTAATTTGACTTGAACGACCACGAATAATAATTGTCACAGTTTTTGCATTGGGACAATCTTGAATATATGTAAAACTTTCTTTTTCTCTAGATTCTACTTCAACAGATCCTGCACTTCCAAAGTCAGATGATTCAAATTCTTTTATATTTCTAACAATTTGTGCACCTGTGGCAGAGCTTAAAGATTCCAATTCAGGGGTGTTTATGTTAGATATTGCACATATATTTTTTTGCTGTAAATAGTATGCGGCACTTTCATCAATATTTTTTGAACATAGAAGTACGGTTACACCTAGTTTTGCAACCATGTCAGCCATATCTCGTAAGCTTTTCTTTTCATTTTCTATAAATGATTCTAATTGATTTGGAGTGCTTATATGTAATTTTGAATCTGTGCTTGTCTTTTTAATTTCAAGTGGCGTGTCAATAAGTGCTATCTTTGGATTTTTAACTTCTTTTGGCATACTTGGGTGAACTGTAGTTTTATCAAGTATAATTCCCTTTATAAGTTTAGTATCTTTTATTTCTTTTCCTGGTTTTTGAATTATAATTACAGATTTTTTAAGATCTATCTTATCTTGCATTTTCTTTTTAATTGCAAGTATGGCATCTACACAAATTTCTGATAAATGATCACTAAATAATTCAGATGCTTTTCCTGTAATTGAAGTGCTTGCTATATTTTTTAATGCATTTTTATCTGTTGAAGAAACTTCTATGGCATTATCGTTTAGTATTTCCATTGCCTTTTCTGCAGCAAGAGCATATCCTTTAATAATTACAGTCGCATGAACTCCTTGTTCAAGTAATTTTTCTGCATTTTCAAGAAGTGCACTTGTCACAACAACAGCACTTGTTGTACCATCTCCTGCAACTAATTCTTGTGTTCTGGCAACATTTATAACCATCTTTGCTGTTGGGTGCTCTACATCCATTTCTTTTAATATTGTTGCACCATCATTTGTGACATATATATCGCCAACTCCATTAACTAACATTTTATCCATGCCTTTTGGACCAAGGGTTGTTTTTACTATATTTGCAACAGCTTTTGCAGCCGCAATATTCATTGAAACTGCATCTTTGCCTTTTGTTTCTTCTTTGTTTGGGTTTATTACTATAACTGGTCTATTTTCGTACATTTTTAAAAGTTCCTGATTTTAATTAAATAAGTCATTGAATGATATTGCTTTTATGATATATAAGTTTTCATTTGCTACAGTTCTACATTCCAAATTTCTTTATCATCTTTTGTATATTAGATTGTTTGCCACGCATACCCTTCATCGCAGTTTGCATGATCCTATAATGTTTTAAAAGTTCTCTAACATCCTCCATTTCACATCCCGCACCACGAGAGATTCGCTTAATTCGTGAACTTCCAATTAATTTTGGATCTACCATTTCAGATTCAGTCATTGAATCCATTATTACTTTATATTGTTTAAGTTTTCCTTCTATATCTCTGTATGCACCATCTGGTATTTTGCTACCTAACCCTCCAAGTGGAAGCATTTGCATCACCTGTTTAAAAGGTCCCATTTTACCTAAGGCTTTCATTTGTGAATACATATCCTTTAATGTAAATTTACCCTTCATCATTGATTCGAGATCAATGTCTTCTCTATCAAGTTCCTCAATTTTTTCAAGTAAACTTTTAATATCTCCCATCCCAAGCAATCGAGATATAAATCCATCTGCATCGAATAATTCAAGGTCTTCTGGTGTTTCCCCCACTCCAATAAAGGCAATAGAAGAATTTGTCTCTGATACAGCAGATAACGCACCTCCGCCTTTTGCAGTACCATCAAGTTTTGTTATTACAACACCTGTAATTCCTATTGATTCGTCAAAGGTGCGTGCTTGTTCACTTGCTTGTTGCCCTATTGCACCATCTAATACCAACAATTTATGGTCTGGTTCAGCAATTGCATGAATTTCTTCCATTTCTTGTATGAGATCTAATTCCAATGAGTGTCTTCCTGCGGTATCTACAATAAGTATATCATACTTTTTAATTTTTTCAAGTCCTCGCTTTACAATACCTACGGCATCAGGATTTCCCTCTTCTCCATAAAAAGGAATATCAATTCGCTCACAAAGTGTTTTTAATTGAGTATATGCACCGGGTCTAAATGTATCTGCACAAACAACAGCAGGCTTTAATCCTTTTCTTTGAAAATATCTTGAAATTTTTGCAGTAGTTGTGGTTTTTCCACTTCCTTGCAATCCAATCATCATAATTGTTTGCGGTTTAAGTTGAATATTTGTACTTTTTCCAATTATGCCAATAAGTTCATCATATACTATTTTTATAATATATTCTCGCGGATTCATTCCTTGTGGAAGTTTTTCATCTAATGCACGCGACTTTATGCGTTTTGACATTGCTAATACAAGTTTTACATTAACATCAGCTTGAAGCAATGCCCTTTGTATATCTTTCACAATTTCTTCTACTATTTTTTTATCAATACGCCCAGATTTAACTAATTTTTTTAATGCGTTTTGTAATGAGTCACCAAGTTTATCAAGTACCATAATGAAATTAATATGCAATTAATACTATTTATAAATGCATATTGCCATTATACCAATAGATTATTTTTTGCCATCCACATATAGAGCAATACTATAAATTTTTTACTGTGCATAATTTATAAAAAATATAACCATATGATTATATAATTAGATTTGGTTTTTATAGGCATTAATAAAGATTATTCAAATATAAGTATTATGATATCAAAAAAATCCAAAAAAAAAAAGAATTAACGAATGAAGTGAAACTACATAATAAAATTATTAGGGGTTAATCGTCAGATTTCTGTTGAAACATGCCATTGGTGGAATTAAACGATGCAAGGATAACCACTGATAAATTTCGTAATAAAAAGGAATGCTTTTAATGATAACGATATGTTGATAGCATAGGATTTAAG
>JAAXQB010000048.1 GCA_012329085.1 Methanosarcinales archaeon
AGAAAAAGAAAATATTGCAAAAATTAAAAAGATTTTTCCTAATGCTGTTATTTTTGAGGAACGGATACATGATTTGGGCATTATTGAAAAATGTGCTGATGCTGAAATTATTTCTGTTTTTGTCTATTCTATGGTTACTGCAAAGATTCTTAGTAAGATGCCTAATTTAAAAATGATAGCAATGAGAGGGGTTGGTTATGATAAAATCTCTCTTGATTATTTGAAAAAACATAATATTCAATTAGCTAATGTGCCTGATTATGGTTCTCATGTCATTGCTGAGCATGTTTTTGCTCTTTTATTATCAGCAATTCGTAGAATAAGAGAAGCTGACAAAAGGGTAAAAGAGGGTATTTTTGCTTATGAGGGATTGGGGGGTATGTCTTTAAAAAATAAGACGATTGGCATTATAGGTGTTGGTAAAATTGGTTCAATTGTATCAAAAATAGCATCTGGTTTTGAAATGAATATCTTGGCTAATGATATTTATAAAAATAAGGGAATAATAGAACAGTATCAAGTCCAATATGTCAATCAAGAGACAATTTTTAGAGATAGTGATATTATTACATTACATGTTCCACTTTTACCTACCACTCAACATATGATTAATTCCAAAACTATTGCTTTAATGAAAGATGGAGCTATTTTAATCAATACTGCTCGAGGTCCTATAATTAAAACATCAGATCTTATTGAGGCAATTAAAAATAATAAATTTGCTTATGTTTTATTGGATGTTTTAGAATCTGAGGATAAGATGATAAGTAAAAATAAGGAAATTCAAAAATTAGTTAGCTTTCCTAATGTTATCTCTACTCCACATATTGCTTTTTATACTGAACATTCTATGAAAAGTATTTATAGTCAGACATTAAGCTCTATTAAGCAGTTTTTAAATCAAGAAAAGATTATAAATCAAGTAAAATTTTAGGTTTAAAGTTTATTATTATGATTTATAAAATAAATAAAGATAAATGTATTGGTTGTGGAGGATGTGTTGCTATATCTAATGGGGCAATAGAAATAGGGGAAGACGGAAAAGCAACAATAATTGATCAAGAAGCATTAAAAGATCAAGACGAATTAATTGATATTTGTCCTGTTCAGGCAGTTGAAAAATATAAAGATAAAAGATAACAAATAAATCCTAAATTCTAAATCCTAAACTCTAAACTCTAAATCCTAAGTCCGCCTTAAAAAACTAAAGTTTTTTAAAGAACGCTACGCTGTCGCTTGCGTTAAACAATATCAAAATTCAACACATTAAAAATTCAAAACATAAAACCTAAAACCTAAAACCTAAAATAATAATTTTTAATATTTCAAGCTTCAAGCTAATGCTTTGCTCTTTACGTTTTTTAAAGTTTGAAAACTTGAGCAATTTGAGTAAGGTCGGACTTTACTCAGAAATAAAATCAAAAATCAAATATCAAAAAGGCCCCTATGCCCCCCCTATGCCCTTATGCTCCTTATGCCCCTTTAACGGGGGAGTTTTGCCTTCTCTGGCAACAAAGAGGAGTCGTCTTTAACGACAAAGGGGTATCGTCTTTAGCGACACAAGGAAAATTGTTAAAATGTTTGTTTTGGATTTAGTGTTTAAATTTTTATGGATATAAAACAAAATTTTAAAAAAATAGATAATTGGTTGTTTGAAATTCCTCAAAGTTTTAGATCAGATATGAATGTGCCAGCTCGGATTTATACTTCAGAAAAGATGTTGCAAAATATAGAAACCAATGCTTTAAATCAATTAATTAATTCTACAACATTGCCAGGTATTGTCAAATATGCTATTGCAATGCCTGATATTCATTCAGGATATGGTCCTCCTATTGGTGGAGTAGGGGCGATGAAATTGCCAGATGGTGTTATTTCACCTGGTTTTGTTGGGTATGATGAGAATTGCGGGATTAGATTATTGAAATCAAAATTTACTTACAAAGAGATTGGTTCATATTTGGATAAAATAGGAACTGAAATACAAAAACAAGTACCTTCTGGGTTGGGAAAAGGAAGAACAATAAAGCTTAGTATTGGACAAATTAATCAAATTTTAGAACAAGGAGTGCCTAAGATAGTGGAACAGGGTTATGGAAACAAGACAGATGTTGTGAATTGCGAAGAGCAAGGGAAAATGAAATGGGCTGATGCTTCTTGTGTTTCTGATAAAGCTAAAAATAGAGGTCGGAACCAAGTAGGAACATTAGGTAGTGGCAATCATTTTTGCGAAATATTGAAAGTGGATCAAATTTTTGACAAATCAATAGCTCAGGTTTTTGGTTTATTTGAAGGACAAATTGTAGTAATGGTTCATACTGGCAGTCGAGGATTAGGACATCAAAATTGTGTTGATTATTTAAAAATAGTAATGCAGGCTATGTCAAAATATAAAATAAAATTGCCAGATAGAGAATTGGCTTGTGTTCCTTTTAGCTCTCCTGAGGGACAGAGATTTTTTAAAGCTATGTCAGCTGTTTCTAATTATGCCTGGGTGAATCGCCAAATGATTACTTATTATTTAAGGATGGCTTGGAAAAAGGCTTTCAGCTCTTCAGATGATTTAGAATTACTTTATGATGTTGCTCATAACATTGCTAAAATTGAAGAACATCAGGTTTGTCCTGCTAAATGCTGCTCTGCAGCAATTTTGCCAAAGGCAAAATTATTTAACAGGGTAAATGGCCAAAATATAAAACTCATAGTTCATCGTAAAGGAGCAACTAGAGCTTTTCCTCCTAATCACCCAGAAATTCCAAAGCAATATCAAGCAGTTGGGCAGCCAGTATTGATTCCTGGAACAATGGGAACTGCTTCTTATGTTTTGGTGGGGACTGAGAAATCTAAACAAGCTTGGCATACTGTTTGTCATGGTGCTGGTCGAGCAATGTCTCGCCATCGAGCTATTAAAGAAATTTCTGGTCAACAAGTAAAAGAGAAATTAAATCAACAGGGTATTATTATTAAATCTCATTCTTTAAGAGGAATTGCTGAAGAAGCGCCAATGGCTTATAAAGATATTGATCAAGTAATAGAAGTAGTTCATCAAGCTGATTTGTCTAAAAAAGTAGCTAAGTTATTGCCTTTAATAATTATTAAAGGAGAATAAACTGAGCGGGGTTAAACCCCGCTCATAAAAACTCCGTTCATAAAATCACAAATTCAAAATCACAAATAAGCACTAATGAAGCCCTTATGCCTCTCCGAGGAGTCGTTTTTAGCGACAGTAAAATCCAAAATCCAAAACATAAAATTATCAAAATTTGTTTTGAGTTTGTAATTTTTAAACATAATACATAAGTGTCACCCTGAGTTCAGCGAAGGGTCTCTGAGATTCTTCACTCCTTTCAGTCGTTCAGAATGACAGGGAGTGTTTTGAATTTTGAATTTATTTGGAATTTGTAATTTTGAATTTTAGATTTAAAAATTAGTATTAATTTTTTTATTTTATTTTATTTTATGCAAAGAACTTTAGTTATTCAAACTAAGACAATGATTGGGAAAATAGTTAGAATTTGTGGTTGGGTTAATACTAAAAGAGATCATGGTCAAGTAGTTTTTTTAGATATTCGTGATAGAACAGGTCTTTTGCAAGTTGTTTGTCGTTTGGACAATAATGAAGAGATATTTAATAAAGTTGCTCAGCTTAAAATAGAATCAACAATAGAAGTAATTGGAATTATTAAAGAAAGACCCAGTAAAATGAGAAATATGAAAATTGAAACTGGAGGATTAGAATTAGAACTTCAACAAATAACAATTTTTAGCATTTCTCAAGAATTACCTTTTCAGATTAGTTCTGATACATCTAATATAGATGAAGAAAAAAGATTAAAATATCGTTATTTGGATTTAAGAACATCAGAAATGCAGAAAAGCATTAGGATTCGACATAAAGTAATTAAATTTATCCGTGATTTTATGGATAAACAGGATTTTATAGAAATTGAAACTCCTATGTTGACTAAAAGTACACCAGAGGGAGCTCGTGACTTTGTTGTTCCAAGTCGTTTTCATAGAGATAAGTTTTATGCCTTGCCTCAAAGCCCACAACAATACAAGCAATTGCTAATGGTGGCTGGGATAGAAAGATATTTTCAAATTGCTAAATGTTTAAGAGATGAAGACACTAGAGCAGATCGTCAGCCTGAATTTACTCAATTGGATATTGAAATGGCTTTTGTTTCTCAAGATGATATTTTAAATTTAATAGAAGAATTATATCTAAATTTAATAAAAGAAATATTTCCTGAAAAAAAAATTACAACAATTCCATTTCCTCGCTTAAAACATGAACAAGCAATAAAACAATATAAATCTGATGATCCAGATATTAGAAAAAATAAATCAGATCCCAATGAACTGGGTTTTTGTTGGATTATTGATTTTCCTTTATTTACAAAGCAAACTAAACAAGATTTTTTTTATGGAGTAGGAGAAAAAATAGCGCCTTCGCATCATATGTTTACCTCTCCCAAAGAAGAAGATATTAAAATGCTTGATAAAGAGCCATTAAAAGTAAGGGCTGAACAATATGATTTGATTTTAAATGGAGAAGAGATTGGAGGAGGAAGTATTAGAATTCACGATCCTAAGGTTCAAGAAAAGATATTTAAGCTAATCGGGTTTAGGCAAAAACAAAAAGAGCAATTTTCTCATCTTTTTTCTGCTTTTAAATATGGGGTGCCTCCACATGGTGGAATTGCTTTTGGTATTGATCGGTTTTTAGCTATTATTTTAAATAAGATTAATATTAGGGAAGTAATTGCTTTTCCGAAAACAGGCGATGGTAGATGTCCAATGATAAATGCCCCTTGCGAAATTACAAAAGAGCAAAAAAAAGAATTAAATATTAAAATAAATCGTAAAAAAATAAGTAAAAAAACAAAGATTTATGAATAGAAAAATCATAATAAAGAATAAAGATGAGGAAATTTTAATCAGAGCTTTAAATGAACGAAAAGACATTAAAGCAGAACGAGTAAAAAGATTTTTAGCGCTTC
>JAAXQB010000166.1 GCA_012329085.1 Methanosarcinales archaeon
ATATGATATATAAGAAAAACAAGCAAACGCTTATTCATTCTGAACAAGCAAACGCTTATTCATTCTGAACAAGCAAACGCTTATTCATTCTGAACAAGCTATTGAAAACTTCCCTCAGTACATAACTCTATAAGTTATATACTAACACTTATTCGTTCCGAATGAGCTATTAAAAAATTTCTTTAACGCACTCTGAAAAATTTGAGCGTTAAGAGTATAACAATCATTCACATTCTAACGAGAATGGATTTTACAAGTTATAACTAACGCTCGTTCGTTCAATCACGAGCTATAAAAAAATAAATTTTTCTTAATTAAATCCACGAAAATTGAAATTTTTGATAAAAATTCCAATAAACAAGGAAAACTTATTAAAATTATTTTCCATTAAATTGTTTTTTCCATTATATTGATGAAATATATTTAAATGATTTAACGAGAAATTGGAAATTTCTCTGAGTATGTAATGAACGCTCGTTCTCTTTGAGAGCACATTCTTGGAAAAAGAATGTGCGTTGACGAGCTTTATAAATTATATACAATGGAAAACTAAATTATTCTTAAACTTTATTACTAAGAGGTAAATAAATGGTTGATGATAAATACTTAAAAGGCACAACTACTATCGGAATAGTATGCAATGATTGCATTGTTCTTGCGACAGAAATGCGAGCAACAATGGGAAATTTCATTGCTTCAAAAACCGCAAAAAAAATTTATAAAATAGATGATTTTGTAGGAATGACAACAGCAGGATCCGTTGGAGATGCACAACAAATTATACGAGTTATAAGTGTAGAATCTAAACTTTATAAAATGAGACGAAAAGAATCAATGACAATTAAAGGAATTGCAACACTTTTATCAAATCTTTTAAGTGGACAACGATATTACCCAATGATGGTGCAATTGCTCGTGGGTGGCATGGATAAAAAAGGACCGTGTATTTATTCACTTGATGCAATGGGTGGTGCAATCGAAGAAATGAAGGCAGTTTCCACAGGATCTGGTTCCATGATTGCATATGGAGTATTAGAAGATCATTTCAAAGAAAACATGCCAAAAGAAGAAGGAATAGCTCTTGCAATAAGGGCACTTCATAATGCAATGAAAAGAGATTCAGCATCAGGTGAAGGTATTGATGTTGTAGTTATTGAAAAGGATTCCTATACGCAATTGGATCAAAAAGAAGTTCAAAAATATCAAGCACTATTAAATTAAATTAGATAGTATTCATTGACAAAATGAATGTTTTTTTAATATTGCACTCTTTTGAAAAATATAGATTTTTATGAATTTTATCTATCGCTCATTTGTTCAATCATGAGCAAACGCTCATTTGTTCCAAATGAACTATTAAAAATAGAATGTGAAAATAGAAATTTCTTTGAAAATCATTCTCAAAAAGAATGAGTGTTAAGTATAATAATACGAAAATCAGAGATTTTCTAATACATATTTTTAATTCCTTCTAAACATGTATTTACAAGTTATATACTACGCTCAGAATGTTCAATCACGAGCTGTCGAAAATCATAAATTTTCTTAAACTCATTCTGAAAGAATGAGTGATTGCGATTGTTCGTTTCGAACGAGCAAACGCTTATTCATTCTGAATAAGCTATTAAAAAAATAAATAGAAAAATCAGTGAATTTGTATAAAAATCTATATTTTATCATACCACTCACATCATCTTTCTTATATTAAAATTTGTTGCATTAAATAGAAAAGTTCTAATTTCATATAACAATAAATTGCAGCATTTTAACTTTTATTTTGTATTGCAATTTTTAAATAATGCAAATTTAAAACAATACAATTTATAAATAGATTGTTTTATAAAAATTTTTTATAGCTCATTCAGAATGAATGAGCGTAAACACTCATTCTTTCAGAGTGAGTTTAAAAAAATCTTTGATTTTTGATGAAAAATTAAATTTTTCCCCATATCTAAAAAAATAAATATAGAATATTTTCTAAAACATTAGCCCCTTTAAAAAATGCAGGTTTATAGATTATCTGTAAAAAAAGTTCAAAATAAAATGTGTAAAACTCAATTCATCAATTGAATGTATAAATAAAATTTAAAGTATTTAATTTTCTTAATTTAAATTTTTAACCATATATAATATTATAAATTATCTACTATTAAAAATATATTTTAATATATACATATTATTTCAATCCGTGTAACAAAAAATTAAAAATTTTCGTTACTTTTTCATTGTTATATATAATTTATAACAAAGCTCATTCTCGAAGAGAATGAACGATGTGGAAAATTTTTGATAGTTCATTCGAAAAGCACATTCGGAATGAATGAGCGTAAACACTCATTCTTTCAGAATGAGTTTAAGAAAATCTTTGATTTTCGTTTTCGTTCTGAATGGATGCTATACTAAACCTTTATCATTTTTCTTAATTTTTATACATATGTTTCATTTTATAATTATTAACGCACATTCATTCTGAATGTGTTATAAAAAAACAAGATGTAATTATGGAATATGAAAAATAATTATTTAAAATATTAATAAAATTGTTTTAAATTATATAAACGGTTTGATATATCTCAAAAATTTTAATTAAAATATATTCATTCCAAAAACTTCCGTAAACCCATTTCAATACTAATTTTCGGAACATATCCAATAGATTTCGCTTTTGAAATATCTGCATAACTATCCATTATATCCCCCATACGAGAAGGTAAATACTCAATTCCACCACCATTGTCATGAATATTAAGTATCATTTCTGCAAGTTTCTGCACACTTATCTTTTGTCCAGTCCCCACATTAAAAACACCACCAATCGCAGAATCCTGCTCCATTGCAAGAAGTACCATATCCACCACATCATGAACAGACACGAAATCACGAGTTTGTGACCCACTTCCAAAAATTGGCAAATATTCATTATTTTTAACCTTTTCAATAAATATCGAAATCACTCCAGAATATGGATTTGATGAATCTTGCCTAGGGCTATATATATTAAATGGTCTAAGACAAACAACTGGCAACCCAAATTGCCTATGATACATCTTACTATAAATTTCCCCAGAAAGCTTACTTGCACCATACGGTGAAAGAGGATTTAATGGATGCAATTCATCCACAGGTAAATATTCTGTATTTCCATACACCGCAGCAGAACTAAAATATATAAATCGATTTACATCCGCATATCGTGCAGCTTCGAGCATATTAAGAGTGCCAATTAAATTATTTTGCGCATCAAACATTGGATTCTCCATAGATTTTCCAACACTTATCTGTGCCGCAAGATGAATGACTACATCACATCCATCAACAATATCCATAATATCGACATCCAATACATCTTTTTTAATAACTTCTACATCAGATGGAACTTTTTTCCATGTAAAAGAAGACATATTATCAAGTAAAACAACTTCGTTATTTTCCATTAAATTTTCTGCAATATAGCTTCCAACCTGTCCAAGCCCCCCTGTAATTAATATTTTATCCAAAATACACCTCCATATTTATATTTATATTTAAATTTCTAAAATTTATTTTTACCAAGCATTATAAATTTTACCATTCTACAATAATTATTTTTATTATTATTTTTTATAGCTCATTCAGAATGAATGAGTGTTTGCTCGTGATTGAACGCTCTGAGCGTTAGCATATAATTTGTAAATATATGGTTCTTGTTGTATATAACTTATAAAATAATATATTTAAATTTTTTTTAGCTTCTGTATATACATTATAATTTAGCGTTTGTTCTACTTAATTTTTCGCATATCAAAATAAACAAATGTTAAATACATACTACTATAAGTTATGCATAACAAAAAATTAATTCCGCATAAGCTTAACAATCTCCTCAAAATCATTAGTCTGTCCGCGCACCCACATAAGCTTAACAAGTGCAACCTCTGGCAACATATCTCCCCCTTCAATAACCCCAGCTTTCAAAAGATCCATTCCTGTATCATACACTCTATCACACACACTACCATTCAAACACTGAGAAGTCATCACAATGGGTATATTAAGTTTAATTGCCCTCTTTATTTCTGGCACCCAATCTGTTGAAACATGCCCAAGTCCAGTGCCCTCAATAACAATTCCCTTGTAGCCTTTATCAATATAATGCGACAATATGTCAAAACTTAATCCAGGTGTAAATTTAATAAGTGCACATTTAGATTCAAAACCATCTTTAAAATTAAGAACAGTTTCACCTCTTTTATTATAATCTCCACTCAATTTAACCTCTCTACTCATATAATCCACAATCCCAATAGGCTTTGAATTTATTGATTTAAACGCATCTCTTCTTGAAGTATGCATCTTACGAACACGCCTTGCTGAATGAATTTCACAATAATCATCAGAACCAGTTCCATGCATTACAACTACAACTTCTGCAATATCACTCACAGACACAAGTGCCGCACAAATTGCATTCATTGCATTATCACTACTTGGTCTATCTGCACTTCTTTGAGAGCCCACAAATACAATTGGCACAGGCGTATCAATCATAAAAGATAATGCTGCTGCGGTATATGCCATTGTATCAGTTCCATGTGCAATAATTATACCATCTGCGCCAGCTTCAATTTCTTTTACAACTCTATTTCCAAGTTCAACCCAATATTCTAATTTCATATTTTCAGATAAAATATTATAAACTACATCACACGAAACGCAAGCAATCTCTTTCAATTCAGGTATTGAATTTAATATATCATCTGCTGAAAATTGTGCCGTAACTGCACCTGTCCTATAATCAATTTTACTTGCAATTGTGCCACCTGTTGATAATATAGAAATCTTTGGAAGCGTGTCATTTGAAACACATTTATGGGAAGTTTTATCTTTTTGATTTTCTATTACACTCTCTTTTTCTTTTATAGCACATTCAGAATGAATGGGCGTATGAAAAAATCTTTGATTTTTAATAGCACATTCAGAATCAATGGGCGTATGAAAAAATCTTTGATTTTTAATAGCACATTCAGAATGAATGGGCGTATGAAAAAATCTTTGATTTTTGATACGGGATATTTTTGCACCATCTGGATTTACACCAACATTATATCCACTATCCAATTTAAGCACAATATTTTTTGTAATCGATGGCATAAAA
>JAAXQB010000021.1 GCA_012329085.1 Methanosarcinales archaeon
ATAATGAAGCTAAGCTGGATTGCACGATTATGTGAGATTATAGGAGTTGATGTATTCCCCATTATTATTCGAAGTTAAGGTTAAAAATAAAAAATACAAAAAATCTACAAAATTTATAAATTCGTTTTACTATTTTTGCCAAGGGTGCGAAATATGAATTATAAATGGAATTGATGGGGGGAAATCAACTTGGAGTTTGTGTAAAAAGTGTTGCAAATGGTATTAGAAAATACATTCTTTTTAAATTTTCAGTAAAATTGAGAATTTTGATTTATATATGAATGATATTTAAGGAAAATAAAATTTCAACTTAATAGTTGTAAAATTTTAAGTATTTCAAAGTAATATAAATAAATTGTATTTTAAGACAGCCTGCTTAGTACATAATTTTATAAATTATATATTAAAATAAAAATAAATATAATGTGCAATTATGATGTCATCACTTTGAATGAAAAGAAGATATCGATAACGATAAATTAAAAAGTTCTCATCTGAATATATTCTAACATTTTTTTTAGTGCCTTTAAAAATTTAAAGCATTAAATAAATTTTGTCTTAGATACTGACATTATGCAAAAAGTTACAATGCCTCAATAAGATTTAATTTTTTATTGTATATAACTTGTAAAGTTATATACTCAATACTTATTCTTTCAGGAGGAGTTAGAGAAACTTTAAATAAATCATACAATGAAAACTTATTGTTTTATCGAGTATTATAATCTATTCCATATTTTTTACAAACACTTACACCATCAAAGCATCTAATACATTCCTTTTGATCGATGTTTTTAATTAATTTTATTTGTATTGGACATTTTTTTTCACATAATTTACATGATACACATTTTTCATTCAATTTTAATTTAAATAATGATTTTATTGAAAGAATTCCTAAAAATGAACTTATTGGACAAAGATATCTACATACTGCACGAGGAATGAAAAATGAAAGTATTGAAAATGGAATTAATGCCATAATTGTCAATATTGTCATTTCAACCCACCCCAATTCTGGTATGTATTGACCAAAATAAACAGTCATAATATATATCATTGTCAAAGATATGATTAACATTGCATGTTTTAAATATATTAATTTATTATGGATATATTCGGGAATTTCTGGAAGTTTTTTCAATTTATGCAATTTAATTCTCAGCAAACAACTTAATTCAAATATAAATCCACCTGGACAGCACCAACCACAATATGACCTTCCAAAAATCACTGTTATTGAAATCAATCCTATGAATACCATAAGATTTATCATTGAAACTGAAGATGTAGTCACGAGTTCAAGAATAAGAACTAAAAAAAAGCTATTTGCCAGAATAAATTGTAATAAAAATAATGATTAAGATATTTTTCTTAATGTTTGTATTTTATCCATAGATTTATCGTTTAAATTTTTAGAAATTAAATTTTTTTTCTCTGCACATAACTTTATAAATTATATGCAATAAAAAAAGTAACTATTCATGTATAGTAAATGACTATTAGAAGGCTTTATTAATATTCTAAATATCAAAATAGTTAAATCTTATATTTTGATAGAATTAAATGCAGAAAATTCTAATGTTTAAAATATACTAAAACATATCGAAAAAGTTTTTCGTTATCATTATCCATGTTTATATTGATGAATAGCTACTAAAAAAATTAATAAAAAAGTGTAAAAAATTAAATTTTAACATATTGCAATGAACTTTTGCGTAACATCAGTGAATAAATTTTTTACGAGAAATTAAAAAAAATTTCTCTCAGCACATAATAAACGCTCGTTCGTTCCGAACGAGCTTTACAAATTATATGCTAACGCTCATTCGTTCCGAATGAGCTATTGAAAAAATATTTTATCAATCTATTTTATTTTTATCCATATGTGCTAAAAATAAAAACTTAAATTGATATGTAAAATTTTAAAATAACGATTATTCATTTTAAACGAGCAAACGCCCATTCATTCTGAACAAGCAAACGCTCATTCGTTCCGAATGAGCTATTAAAAATTATTTTACAACTGCTCTTGCAGATCGCTTAATATACCGTCTTTTAGCACCTGATGATAAATACCTTTGTGCAGGTCCTGGATGTGCTTTTCCTTCTATTTGTTTTTCTACTTTAATTGTTCTTCCTTTTCGTCCTTTAATTTTTACCCATTCAATACTTCCTGTTTTACCCATGAATATACTCCTTATGTTTAATTTAAATATTATGTTTGATTTTTTTCCAAATGCGTTAAATGATTAAAATTTAACTTTAATTTTTAGAATGCGTATAAAAATGTGATTAATAGTATTTAAATCTTATGTATTTTTAAATAATTTTTAAACATATATTGCAAAAATATTAACATCTAATCTTTTATCATTTTTAAAAAAAAAAATATTAAATACTTTGTTATATAATGCTTACATATCAAATAGAATATGCTACAATTAAAATTTATATTTGATTATTTTAACATAAATTGATATTTTTCAATCACAGTATAAATAAAACTCCGTTGGAATTTTATACAATTAATTTATGTATTATAATCTTTATATTATTTGGATAAAAAGAAATTATTTGAGAATGTATAAATTAATCTATATCATTACTAGCAATTTGTTATCAACAAAAAAAAATAATTTTAATTTATTATTTATAACTTAATTTTTGATTCATATTGACTTATACTATAATTAATACATTATCTTGTCCTGATATTATTGAAGGATATGTTTATATAAAATACATTTTTTAAAAAGTCTGCTTTGTTGAAGTTTTAGTTTTAAATAATTGTTTATAGCATCATATTTAGGGCAATGGTTAGTTGGTTTTTATTTTAGAATAAAATACTTTTATAAAATTTTATGATGTTCATAATATTAATTATAATTATTTGACTTTAAAAAATTTTTAATTATGATACCGCCAAAAGAAATTTAAATACATGACAATCAAAAAAAATATAGAAAAAATTATTAAAGAAATTGGAATTGCTAAACTTATATGCGTCACCAAAACTGTAAGCTCAGATAAAATCAATGAGGCAATTATCGCAGGTGCAAAAGAAATTGGAGAATCGAGAATACAAGAATTTGAAGAAAAATGCGAAGCACTTATGCCATGTAAAAAACATATGATTGGGCATCTTCAACGAGGAAAAGTAAAAAAAGCAGTTAAGTTTTTTGATTGTATACAATCTGTAGATTCAATAAAACTTGCTTCTGAAATTGATAGACACTCAAAATCAATACAAAAAATACAGAGTGTTTTTATTCAAATCAATATAGGGGAAGAGCCACAAAAATTTGGATTTAGTACAGAGGAAATAAAAAACAAAATATTAGATTTTTGTGTTTTTAAGAATATATCTGTAGATGGAATTATGTGCATCCCCCCAATTGGAACAAATGATGAAATTAGAATGTATTTTAAAAAAATGTATATTCTTTTTGAAGAATTAAAAAAAGTTAATAAGGAAAATATAAAAATTAATGAACTTTCGATGGGAATGTCAAGAGATTATATGATAGCAATTGAAGAAGGTTCTACAATGGTTCGGATTGGTTCTGCAATATTTCAATAAATATTATAATTGATTAAATAGTCATAAATTTTTTTATTTTATATTAACTCTTTTAAAATTGGAATAATGTTAGATGTTTTATCCAACACATATTCCATACAATATATAGAAAAACAAAAATTTTCATTATTGCTCATAATAAATTAAAGATTAATCTATTCATGCATATATTATATTAATTAATATGCTTAAATTAATCTATTAATTATTTCATAGATATGCTAAACCATTTCTATAATTTTAAACTTTTTGATTAATATTTTTACATCTTGTTTTTTATGGTTTTTTATGATAATTATAAAATAGACTATATGTATAAAAATTAAAAAAAAATGTCAAAGAGTTAGTATATTATGTATTTTCGGTTCATTTCATAAACATATCAATTTTTTTCTTCAATTATATTACTTATTAGAATTACTTTTATTCTATTTATATTGTACATCAATTACATTTAGTTTATTTTCATCAGCTATTTTTTCAATCGAATCTATAATCACTTTAAAATCATCTTCTAATTCGTTCTTATTAAATAATTTTGTACATCTAGCACCGAGTGTAACAGTCAATTCACAAGAAGTTTGTGATGTAGATATGTTTGAATCTGGCAATTTTATTATACTTGAATTTAATAATTCTGATTTTTCAATCAATTTTGAATCATATATTTTTGCAGTCGGAATATATACTGTGCCTTCCTCTATAACATATATTTCTCCTTTCTTTTGAGTTCTTGTTATGTAATCATGCACAAAAACAATAATACCAAATAGCAACATTATTTTACCAATAATACTCACTACAATACCCCAATCCTTATATATCCATACAGTCATTCCATAAGTAATCAATGTTCCACCAAGCATTATTAAAAATATACCAAGCGTTGACATAGTAAGAATGTCAGAAATAAAAGATGATTCTGATGTACTTGATAACAATGGCTTAGAATTTAAAAGAGGTTTTTTTATTGCTTTAAATCCACCATTTAATAAAAAAATATTATTTTTATAACTTGACAAATAACTATTCTCGCCAGGAGAAACATCTGTTTGAATACCGTATCCAATATCCTCTGCACATTGTCTTAGATTTGTATGAAATGTATGTAAAGAAAAAACATCAGGCACCTTAATAAATACTTTATGTGTATAATCATGTATAATTAAATATGGTATCCACCATGCTAAAATAATATATGTAACTCCAATTACAATAAAAATTAACCAAATTGGAAGTAAATAAAATGGTCCCCAAATAAGTTCGAAAATCAATAGGATTGCACCTGAGACAATTAATCCTATGCCAAGGTGTTTTCTAAATTCTATTTTGTTAGATCGTATCCAATTCGTAGGCTGTATAATATCTTGTCTATTAAAATGTAAAGTCTTTTTTGATACTAATTTACCAATTTTAGTTCTTGTTACGATTAAATATAATACACCCAGAACAATTAATAGTGTAATAATATCTATTATCATATTATTTTCTCCAATCTCCAAATTTTATTTTTATTCAATAATTTTTTCATATTTTTTATCTTTTATTTTGTGTTTGAATATAATTTGTAAAATTATATGTTTAACATTCATTCTTTTAGAATGAGTTAAAGAAATTTTTAATTTTTCAATTATATTTATCTAAATTGTTTAAAATATTTACTAAAATATTTACTAAAATATTTACTAAAATATTATATAATTAATATGATTAATACTATTTATAACTTTTGTCATGCGTTTTTTCATAAAATTCCACCCGCCATAATCGATTTTATTATATTTTTTAGGATTTGTTTAATTTTACCTAATAAATTATATGCAATATTTCAAAAAATTTCAAAAATGTATTATATTGTATCAAACATTAAATCGATATGCTGAACGATTATTTAAAAAAATATTTATTAATTGATATGTTAGGTTTTTATTCATGCCGCATAACTTTTTTGTTTCACTTAATTTGCATCAAAAATCAAAGATTTTTTTAAACTCATTCTGAAAGAATGAGTGATTACGCTCATTCATTTTGAATGAGCTATAAAAAAATAATTTTAAAATATAGCAATTAGATCAAATTAAAGATAAAATGTATCCCTTTCAAAAAGTATGGTAAAGTATATATTTATATTGTCTAAATCATTTATTTAAATATACTTTCTATTTCAAAACAATATCAATTGCCATTAGATATTAAGTGGCTGAAACTGAATATAATCTATCAGGCTCACATTTGATCTATTTACTCTCTAATTTGAAGCGGATACGATAAAATAAGTATAGATATA
>JAAXQB010000354.1 GCA_012329085.1 Methanosarcinales archaeon
ACTTGAAAAATTTGTGAAAAATTAATTAAAATATTAATCCGCAGATTACGCAGATTAAAATTTAACTTGACATAGATTAACATAGATTTTTGATAGCTCATGATTGAACAAATGAGCGTTATTCGTTCTGAACGAGTGTAACCACTCAAACTTTTCAGAATGAGTTTAAGAAAATTTTTTATTTTCAATAGCTTGTTTAAGAACGCTCTGATCGTTAATGGCTAAACACATACAAAAAATCACATCTTTTTTACAAGCCCAAAACGAAATTAAATTTTTTGTTTTTGACCGCATGCATTTCGCATATATAATCCAAATTCTGAATCTATAAGATCTTTTGCTTGAAAAACAGGTCCATCTTTACATACCATAAGCCCTTTTGAATCCATACAGCATGCACCACATACACCTATTCCACACTTAAAATATCTATGCAAAGAAAATTCTGATTTTTCAATTGAATCTTTTTTTTGTAGTATTTTAAATACAGCAACCATCATAACTTCTGGACCACATACAAATATTTTATCATAATTTGATAAATTCTTTCTTTTTAATATATCTGTCACAAATCCTTTTGTGCCTTCTGATCCATCATCTGTTGTAATATAAACTTGTCCTTGTTCTTTAAATCGATTCATAAAAATTAATTCATCACTATTTTGACACCCAAGTATTGTAGTAATTTTTATATCATTTTTTTTTAATATAAAGAGTTCTGAAATCCTTACAAGTGGTGCCGCACCTATACCACCTGCAATTATTAATATCTTTGATTTATTATGTGATATTGAAAAACCATTTCCAAAAGGTCCTCTTATTCCTAAAGAATCACCCTCATTAAGTTCAAATAATTTTTCAGTTGCATCCCCTACTGAACGAACTGTTATAGCATTTTGATATGAAAGAGTCATTGGAATTTCATCTATGCCCCTAATCCATACCATTACAAATTGTCCCGGCTTAAATTTTTTAAAAGACACATCAAAAAAGAAAGTCTTTACTGTTGGGGTTTCTTGTATAATTTTAGTAATTATAACATTTATTGGACGCATGTTAAATTATCGTGTGGGCAAGCCCTATTATTTCTTTAATATCTTTATAGTCGTTTTTTATTAGATATCCTTCAATTCCTGTTGTTATGTTTTCAAATACGCCAAGTCCATCATACACAGCAGAACCAATTTGTATGGCAGATGCACCCGCAAGCATCATCTCAATAGAATCTTCCCAAGTAGATATGCCGCCAACTCCTATAATTGGAATGTTAAGTTTTGTATAAAGGTCATAGACACATTTTATTGCAATAGGTTTTATTGCAGAGCCTGACAATCCACCTGATCTATTTCCAAGTATTGGATATTTTGAATGTATGTCAATAACCATTGCCCGCACACAATTAATTGCAACAATTGCATCAGCTCCTCCCTTTTCAGCCGCATTTCCTATTGAAACAATATCTGTAACATTTGGTGTAAGTTTTACCCATACAGGAATTGTCACGGCATCACATACCATTTCTGTTATTTTTTGAACCATTTCTGGCGTAGTACCAATTGCCGCACCATATCCTTCTGCATGTGGGCAGCTTAAATTCAATTCAAATGCGTCTGGATTTGCAGAATTTAAACCCTCTATAACTGTTATAAATTCTTCTGCTGTTCCTCCAAAAACACTTGCAATAACTGGCGTTTTTGTTTCTTTTTTAGCAATTATAAGTTCTTTTTCAAAATCTTGATATGATGGATTTGGAAGTCCCATTGCATTTATAAATCCAGTTTCAAGCTTAATTAAAGATGGATTTGGATGTCCTTCTTTTGGATATGGTCCAATTGATTTTGTGACCATGGCTCCGGCATTATTTTCTGCAACACGGATAAGGGATGCGGCTGTAACGCCCATAATACCTGCTGCTAATATTGTTGGATTATTAAGTTCAATGCCTGTGATTTTAATTTTATGCATAAGTTCTCTATAATTACTTCAATTAAAGTTATAAAGATTTGGACTGTATGTAAATACTTGTTCATTATGAATAAGTTTTATTAAAGGAAAATATGTAATATAAAATTTTTAATAGCTCATTCGGAACGAATGAGCGTTAGAGAAAATCTCTAATTTTCGACAGCTCATTCGGAACGAATGAGCGTTAGTATATTTTAAAAAAGAATGAATGTTATTTGCATATACATTAATTGGCATCCCTTTCAAAAAGTATGGTAAAGTATATATTTATATTATCTAAATCATTTATTTAAATATACTTTCTATTTCAAAGCAATATCAGTTGCCATTAGATATTAAGTGGCTGAAAATGAATATAATTTAGCATACTCACATTTGATCTATTTACCCTCTAATTTGAAGTGGATACATTAATTGCTTAATATTTTTTTCAATCCTTGTTTTAATGGAATGGTTTAATAAACAAAATGGTTCTAAATCATATTTGGGTAAAAATGAATTAAAAATCAAAGATTTTTTCAAACGCTCATTCATTCTGAATGAGCTATTAAAAAAGTTATAAAAGTATGCAATATAGTGAATTGAAAAATTAAATTTTATTAAAAATACATGAAAAATAAAAAAAATTACCCATCTTATTAGATAGGTATTATAAATAGCTTAGATTTATTCTATTAGTTCAATTCCAATTTTCTTTACAAAGGGTTTATTAATTTTATCTGGCATCCACCCAGGTTTATTCTTTGGCGCATTAACTTCTTTTTTCCAGCCATTGAATACATGTATTTTTTTAGTTCCGCGTTCTCTGAGTTTAAGTATTACTGGATTTGATTCTGTTCCATCACATCTATTTGCAGCTTTTAATGCTGCTTGTCGTGGTTGTTTTCCGGTAAATATTCCTTGTTCAGTTCCGTTTTCATCTCTTAGTACAAAATTTCGTGTTTTAGTCATAAATATATCACCCTCCGTCTGTGATTGTTAATATTATTATTTTGTTTTGATAGTATATATAAGTTCCCTCTTATTCATGGTTTTTAAGTGTTACTAGGGCAATAAATTAATTTATCATCCAATTACACGAACTAAGAAGTAATTTATATAAGTGATTAGCACATATAAAAAATTACATAAGAATATAATGTGGCAAGTGTATTTGGGTGCAAATATTCAATAAACTATTAAAATATTAAATACTTATGTGATGTGGCAAATATTAAATAATTATATAAACCAAAATAGAGATATAAATTTATGACAGTAACAATAGGAATAATAAAATATGGTAACATTGGAATGTCTCCAATGATTGATCTGTGCTTAGATGAAAGGGCAGACAGAAAAGATATAGTCGTTAAAGTTTTCAGTAGTGGGGCAAAAATGGATCCTGCATCTGTGGAAGAAAACACTATAAACATGATAAATGAAGTTAAGCCTGATTTTATAATTGCAATAGGTCCAAATCCCGGTGCACCAGGTCCACTGAAAGTAATGGATTTATTGAGTGGAAGTAAAATACCATCCGTTATTATTGGAGATGGTCCGGGTGCAAAAGTAAAAGATGATATTAAAGCAAAAGGTTTAGGATATGTTATCATAAAATGCGATCCAATGATTGGAGCTCGAAGAGAATTCTTAGATCCTACTGAAATGGCAATATTTAATGCAGAAGTAATTAAAGTTTTAGCTGGAACTGGTGTTATTAGACTTATTCAAAATATAGTTGGTGATTTAGTTGATGCAATTAAAAATAAAACAGAACTTCCATTGCCTTACAATGTTATAAATGAAGCAAAAGCGATTGCTGCAATGAATTTTAAAAATCCATATGCAAAAGCAAAAGCAATGGCTGCATTTACAATTTCTGAAAAAGTTGGAGATGTTGATGTAAAGGGATGTTTCATGGAACGAGATGCAGAAAAATATATTCCAATAGTCACATCCGCACATGAAATGGTTAGGTATGCTTCAAAACTTGTTGATGAGGCACGAGAGTTAGAAAAAGTAATGGATACTGTAAGTAGAACTCCGCACAATCCAGACGGTAATATAATGTGCAAAGTTGCTTTAATGAACAAGCCTGAATAATAAGTATTTCAATCATATACAATGTCGCGATATTAAATCGCGATATTTTTTTATCAATCATTATTGGTTTTTTTATTGCAATCTTTCTCCATATGTTTAATTTTTGGAGAATGATTTAATTAATTTTTTCATCTGTAATTAGTATTTTCTTTTAAATTTAAGCAATCGATTATTACTTGATTGTTCAATACTGTATTTTTAACGCTTTTAGTTTTTAAAATTTTATTTTTTTAAATATTTTGTGCATCTATTTCAAAACATTTTTGGTTTATATTTTTGTATTTTTGATTAAATATTGGGTTGATTAGTTAAAATGTTTATATAATTTTTAATTTATCTAATTTAATATATTAATCTGACATTATACATTATACATTATAAAATTATGTATTAATTATTGCACAAATTTATCATTTGTAATGAATAGACTTGTTGCGATATAACAACCTTATAAAGATTTTAGTTTCTTTTATCCACCCATACATTTTCAATTCATTAACATTTCAGATGATAGTTTCATAATCCGCATGAGATTAACATAACTTTATCATTAAAAGTGTCTTTTTTATTACGAAATATATCCGATGCAAACGCTTGTTCATTCTGAACAAGCAAACGCTCGTTTATTCTAAACGAGCTATCTGAAATCGTTTAATTCTACCAATAGCATGCTCTACTACAATTCTAGCACTATTTATGGCTTTATTTTGTATTTTCT
>JAAXQB010000022.1 GCA_012329085.1 Methanosarcinales archaeon
ATGTTGTCGCATCTATGCAAACTGTCAAAGCACTTAAAATTGCAAAAACATTAAGCATGATACCCACCATCAGAATAGATCAAATTTTTGATTTTAAAAATTCCTTCGAGTGTATATCTTTTTTCATGTTTATGGATTGTGTAGTATATATTCATATAGCTGTGAACTGATCTGTGAAACTATATAAATATATTGCTTGCGATATTGTGCAATAAAAGCTGTTTGGGAATGAAATTATTTTAATTATTTTAATATGGCATAATTTATATTAATTTTACCAATTGGGTGGCGAAGGTATTGAAATATAGATGAGTGTATTATACCAAACCATTTCTATAATTTAAAACAATCTTATTAATATTTTAAACAATTATTTTTTATATTTCATAATCACATCTTGTTTTTTATAGCACATTCAAAATGAATGTGCGTTAATAATTATAAAATGAAATATATGTATAAACATTAAGAAAAATGGAAACGGTTTAGCATATAAGCACAGATGGAACTATATTTATTGGTTCTAATAATGGAAATCTTTATGCTATCAATCCCGATGGCACTCAAAAATGGTATTTTCAAACTAATGGTGCAATTCAATCATCTCCAGTTATTGGTTGTGTGAAATTACTATAACATTCATAACATCTCCAACTATTTTTAAGAAATTAAAATTTTTCTAATCATCTAACTTTATAAGTTATGTACAAATGCAAATCTTATAAAATATTTGCACGCATTTATTTATGTATTGTATCATTTTATATGTTAAAAGTATTAATAATATGTATTCTAAAAATCAAATTTTATACGAGATAACATTCATTCTCATATAGGGACTGAGCAAACGCTCATTCGTTCCGAATGAGTTGTCGAAAATCAAAGATTTTCTCCAACGCTCATTCTCTTCGAGAATGAGCTATTGGAAATTTCTCGAACTCATTCTGAAAAGTTTGAGTGTTAAGCATATAATAAACGCTCGTTTTTTTGATAACAAGCTTTACAAATTGTATACAAAAATAAAATACAATAATTAAAATATAAAATACAATTGCTTTGATCATAATACAATATAATGGATATAAAAATTAAAGCTGAATTATTGGCAATCGGAAAAGTAAGAATCGAAGAATCGAATTTAAAACTAACTGTCCCAACAGCAGGACCAGGAGCTGGCAATAGAGCAATCTTTTTTAAATCTGGAAATAAACGAGTTCGACTTGGAATAAATCAAAACTCTCCTCTTCAGCTTATAAAAAATGGCATGTATGCAATCATATTAAAAGACGGTAAAGAATTTGTAAGAGGTATGATTGAAGAAGAGTTAATTCATTGCCCCAATCAAGCATATATCACAATTAGTGAAAAGTGTTTATTTGATTGCAAATTTTGCCCTGTGCCAAAACTTGATGGTAAAATAAAAAGTATTAATCAAGTAATAGATTTTGTGGATATGGCACATGCGTCTGGTAAAATGGATTGTATTTCAATCACAACTGGTATTGCAGACAGTCCAGAAATAGAAGTTGAACGAGTTTTAAATGTATTACACTCACTTAAAAAATATTCAGTTCCAATTGGAGTTTCAGTATATCCGACAAATAATTCTTCACGACTTTTAAAAAAAGCAGGGGCATACGAAATAAAATATAATGTTGAAACAATGGATAGAAATATTTTTAAATTGGTATGTGTGGATATGAATTTTGATTTTATACTTAATTGTTTAAGCGATGCAGTTAATATATTTGGAAAAAATAGAGTGTTTTCTAATTTTATAATAGGGCTTGGGGAAACTGATAAAACTGTAAAAATGGGGGTGAAAAAACTTGCAGAGATGGGGGTAATTCCGATATTAAGACCAATTGCATCACATCCTTTAAGAATAGATGAGCTTAATGCTATTGATGGTGTGAATGTTGAAAGACCTAATGCTAATCGACTTATAAAACTTAATGATATGTTAAGGGAAATTCTTGATGATGCTGGATTAAGTGCAGGTGTAGCTAAGACCATGTGCATTCCATGTAAAGGGTGCGATTTAAGTCCAAGTGAATTTTAATTTCAATAAAAACATCTCTAATTTTTCTTACTCTTTATAAACATCCATCGATATCAAAAATCAAAGATTTTTTCATACGCCCATTCATTCTGAATGTGCTATCAAAAATCAAAGATTTTTTCATACGCCCATTCATTCTGAATGTGCTATCAAAAATCAAAGATTTTCTTAAACTCATTCTGAAAAGTTTGAGTGATTACGCTCATTCGTTCGAAAACAAAATTTCTCCAAAGGAGAAATTTTTAGAAGGAAATTCTTTTTGAGAATTTCCTGAATCAAAGATTTTCTCATACGCTCATTCGTTCCGAATGAGCTTTCCGAATGAGCTTTCCGAATGAGCTATTAAAAATACATGACAATAATCGTATTCACAGAAAAAAATAAAGCCGCAGAAACCATTTCTAAAATACTAAATAATGGTAAAACTTCGCGATATTCAATTGAAAGAATTCCAATATATGAATTTAAAAAAGATGGAAAAGATTGGAAAATAATGGGTCTTTCTGGACATATTACAGAATATGATTATCCAAAAGAATATAGTAATTGGCGTGCTATTGATCCTGAAAATCTAATTTCAGTAATGCCTATAAAAGTAGTCACTAAAAAACAATTTGAATTAGCCATAACCCAAATCTCAAAATCAGCAACTAAAATAATTCTTGCATGTGATTTTGATAGAGAAGGTGAAAATATAGGATTTGAAGCAAAAACAATTGCGGAAAAAGTATCAAAAGCACCAATAAAACGGGCAAAATTCTCTTCTCTTTCAAAAAGCGAAATTACAAGAGCATTTGACAATCTCGTAGAACCTGATGAAAACATGGCAATGTCAGCAGAGGTTAGGCAAATTTTAGATTTAAAAATGGGTGCATCATTTACACGATTATTAACACTTTCAGTTCAAAAATATACACGAACAAAAGATATTATTTCTATTGGTCCGTGTCAAACACCAACATGTGGTTTTGTGTATGAAAGAGAGTGTAAAATTAAAGAATTTAAACCATCGGATTTTTGGAAAATTGAAGCAATTCTTAAAAAGCAAACACACAAATTTTCTGCATTACATATAGCTGGAAATATAACTAAAAAAGAAAAAGCAGATGCAATATTTAAAAAAGTTCAAAATCATAAAGAAGCCATACTTACTAATAAAATCGTAAAAGAAGCTAAAACGCAACCTCCATTTCCATTAAATACAACTGAATTTTTAAAACGCGCATCTACTTATCTAAAAATAAGTTCTATAAAATCACTTGAAATTGCAGAACAATTATATCTTTCCGGTTTTATAAGCTATCCGAGAACTGAAACTAACAAATATGCAAACGATTTTGATTTTAAATCATATCTTTCAGAATTTGAAAAAAGTACAATCAAGGAGTATAAAGAGTATGCAACACAAATTCTTTTAAATCCAATCATTTCACGAAATGGTACAAAAGATGGACACGATCATCCCCCAATTCATCCTATAAAAGTTACATCCAAAAAAGAAATTGCAAGATCTGTCTCTACTACTGGTGCATGGGAAGTTTATGATTTTGTTGTAAGACACTTTTTTGCAAATCTTATGAATCCTGCAATATTTGAAAAAGTTAAACTTGAAATATCCATAAATAATGAAATTTTTATCTCAACTGGTTCAACTTTGAAAAATGCAGGTTGGCTTACTGTATATCCATTCGAGAAAAAAAATGAAAAACTACTTCCAGTTGTAGAAATTGGTGAAATTTTATCTATTGAAAAAATCAAACAGATAAAATCTAAAACAACTGCCCCAAAACAATTGACTGAGGCAGAACTTTTGACACTTATGGATAAACATGGTATTGGAACCAAATCTACGGCACCATCGCACATAGAAACAAATAAAAGGCGAGGATATTTTGAAACAAAAGGAAAAACTATTTCAATTCTTGATACTGGTTTTACACTCATGGATGCATTGAATGGTTCGGTTTCAGTACTTATTAAACCAGAAATTCGTTCCAAAATAGAATCTCTTATTCAGGAAGTAGAGGATGGAAATAAGTCTTTTGATGATGCAATAGAAGAAGGCACACTTCTTATAAAAAGCATGTATAAAAAGATTTTATTGGGAAAAAATGAAATTGTATCAAGAATTGTTGGCACAGTAAAAATAGAATCTATAAAAATTGATAAAAAAAATCTGATTGGAACTTGTAAAGAGTGTGGTCAAACACTTCATATAATAAAAACAGATACAAGTAGATTTGTTGGTTGTACTGGATATCCTATGTGTAAAAATACATACCCACTTCCAAAGAAAAATGTAATAGTTGTTGCTCGTTCAAAAGTATGTAAAAAAGAAGAAGGTGTTGCCATAATAAAAGTTGACAATAAATATCATTGGGCTATTGGAGTGGGACCTTGCTTTACATGTGAATCTGAAAAGATTTGTTATCCGCCAAAGATTGTTGGAAATTGCATAAAGTGCGATGGAAAAATGATTATGATTTCACTTAAAAGTAGTCGTTTTTTAGGGTGTGTTAATCGATGCGGATATACTCATGCACTTCCCAAGAATGGACGAATTACGATACTTGATAGGATATGCGATATATGTGGGTGGCACATAATAAGAGTAAAAGAAGTGAATAAAGATGCAATTGAATATTGTTCAAACATGGCGTGTAGATATAAAGCAATGAAATCATAATATTTTACATATGATTAATTGCAAATTTCAACCATATTTGAAATTAAAACACCATAATTTATATACTATGGACACTTAAATTTATTATTAAATAATCGATGAAAAGATTTGAATTGAAATATTATAAGAAATTGAATATTTATGATTGTTTTAACTCTTTTTATAGCATATAATCTCTGATTTTCGTTCTTAATGAGCGTTATTCGTATTATATGCTGAGGGAAATTTCTAATAGCTTGTTCAGAATGAACAAGCGTTTGCTCGTTCGGAAAGCTCGCTCGGAACGAATGAGCGTAAACACTCATTCTTTCAAAATGAGTTTAAGAAAAATTTCTGATTCAGGAAATTCTCAAAGAGAATTTCCTTCTAAAAATTTCTCCTTTGGAGAAATTTTGTTTTCGAACGAACAAGCGTTATCTCGGATTAAAACAATATATATTTTCATAAAAATATATTAATCAAAATATTTAATATTTAAATATGATGTTCATCATTATAATAAACTACTACATAACTAAAATATAACTAAATAAAAGGAAATAAAGTGATATAAAAATGATAGAAATAACAGATAGTGCAGCAGACATATTAAAAGATATGATAGAAGCTAATGGAGATAAAGGAAGCATACTAAGATTATTTGTTGCAGGCATGGGGTGCAGTGGTGCACAATATGGTTTAGCATTTGATAAAGAAACAACTTCTGAAGATGAAGTAATGGATGTTAAAGGCATAAGCGTTGCAATTAAAAAAGATGAAATAGAATCACTTATTAATGCAAAAGTTGATTATGTTAAAAGTGAGTGTGGTGCAGGATTTACTATTACCGTTCCAACTGCAGATGGCGGATCATGTGGATCAAGCTGTGGCGGCGGCTGTTCTTAAATATAATTGAATAAATTGATTTAAAAATAGTTTAATTCATTTTAACTATAACGGAAATATAACTGTCTTAAATATTTGATTTAGGGCAGATTATTTTCATAATTATAAACAATTTTCAAAATAATTTTTGAGGTGATTATATGATTCCAGGAATGGGTGGTCGAGGAATGAATCCGGCAAAAGTCAAAAAGATGATGAAACAGATGGGTATTGATGTCAGCACGATTGAAAATGTTGAACAAGTCATCATAAAAACGGCTGATAAGAATATAATTTTCAATGATGCCGAAATTACAATAATGAGGGCACAAGGGTGTGATACTTATCAAATAGTCGGAACTCCAGAAGAAATTGAGAAAAAACTTGTAATTTCAGACGAAGATATTCGTCTTGTTATTGAACAAACAGCCGCATCAGAAGAAGTTGTACGAAAAGCACTTGAAGATGCAAATGGAGATTTGGCAGAAGCGATTTTGTCACTCTCTTAATTCTTTTTTTTATTTTTTATAGTATATTTTATAGTAATATATAAAGTATAAATTCTTCCTATTTAGGGTGCAAATTTACACAGAAAAAGTTTTTCTTATGGATAATAATCAAGGTCATAGTTTTCATTAATTTTTCATTAATATTAGACGAGAAATTAGAAATCTCTCTAACTCATTTTGAAAAGTTTGAGTGTTAAGTATATAATACGAAAATCAGAGATTTTCTAAAACATATTTCCCTTTGAGAAATATGTATATACAAGTTATATACAAAAGCAAAAAAGGAATGTTAAATTAAATTTGTGATTAACATTACATAAAATCCCCCAATCCCATTTGTTTTGATTTATCACTTTCAAATAATGCTTTAATTTCATAGCCTAATAATTCAATTCTCTGTCTTGTATATTCAGATACTTCATATTCATTTGCAACTTTTGTAGATACTTTTAAATATTTTTTTACAGAACCTTCATGAACAGTTAAAATTACATTACCACCACACCTTATACAATTGCCTTTAAGTGGTGGTCTTCTATATTTTTTACCACATTTAATGCATCGTGTTCCTTGTCGTGAAAATGCACGGAGATTTCCTATCATATCAGGTAAAAAATGTGAAGTTAGTACTCTCTCTGCAACATCAGATTCATCCACTGCCCTAATTTTTTTACCAAGTGATAGTTGTGCATTCATTTTATTTTCCATGCCATCGATTGTTTTATATATACTATCAATAGGACCTGAGGCAATATCTGTTGTATCATGAGTGAACATAAATTTAGTATATTGTAATGGCGTGCCAAGTCTATTCCCTATAAGGTCAATTTTATCTTCAAGGTCTTTCGGATTTGTAAATTTCTCTGTTGCTTCATAAAATTCAAGTGGATATTGCTCACATACATCAACATTATGTGCTTCTCCATCTACTTCGCTGGGTTCAATATGACTTGTAAGCACAAGTGGTGCATCCATTTTACCACCTCTTTTATCAGGGAGATAGTCAAATGAAAAATTAAGAAGCCCATCTAAAAGAAGAATAATTGAATCTTCATCACCATCACAATTTCTTCTTTTTGCAGCGTGAAAAAAAGGGTGTGCATAGCAAACTGATGATTTTATATATCCTATCACCCTTCCAAGAATTCCAGCCGAAGTGTGTGGTGCAAGTCCCATTATAAGAACACCCACCATATCCCCAATTGTTTTTGCATTATAATATGAATCCATTTTGTAATACTTAACAAGTAAATCATCTATGAATTTTGATATTTTAAGTAAATATTCAGCCGCATCTTTTGATATTACAATATCTTGTACTTTAAGGCAAAGAACTTGATTTCTATCCGTAAGTGGAGTTCCATATATATCTTCTAAGTAACCCAATTCCTTCATCTTTTCAACAGATACTCCAATCTCATTTGGGCGAATATGAGTTAAAGGAACATCAGACATGTCATATCGAATTGTCCCATCTTTGAAAGTATATAAATCATATTTTGCTCTAAAAATGCCTTTTTCAAATGGTTCTGGCGTGCGATGTTTTGATGAAAGCTTTTTAATACCTTTAAAATTTGGAAGGTCTCGCTCAGACATCTGTTCCATTGCATCATGGTATATTTTTCTAAAATCTATATCTTGCCTGCGAACAGAAATAGTTTTTGTATTGCACTTTGGGCAAAGTTCTTTATTATCTATCTTTTTTGCATCGCATTTTGGGCAGAATAATTTTGGTAGTGTAAATTCTCCACAATCGCACCTTAATTCATGAGTGTCAATATTACAAGATGGGCAGGTTCTAATTCCAATATCCACAGAAATTTTACCAAGTTTACTATTTACTGTTGTTTTGAAATCTGCAGCATTTTTAATTTTTCTCTCAATTCCTCCTGTATTTGCAATAGGGAAAAGAACATGCGTGGACGGATTCATTTTTCGCTTATATGATTTTCCGGGACGCCCCATTCGCGTACCAATCCTAACAGGCGCGCGTTTTTTTATAACAATTCCACTTAATTTATTCACCATTTGCATAACATCAATATCAGAATTATCCCAAAAATTGTTTATATCATTTTTTGCAGCACATTCAGAATGAATGGGCGTATGAAAAAATCTTTGATTTTTGATAGCACATTCAGAATGAATGGGCGTATGAAAAAATCTTTGATTTTTGATAGCACATTCAGAATGAATGGG
>JAAXQB010000301.1 GCA_012329085.1 Methanosarcinales archaeon
ATGTGGCAAATTGAAGTCTATCATCAGGGCTTGAAACAATTCACTGGCATTGAGCGGTCGCAACATCGCCGGGAGAAGCCACAACGGAACCATATCGGCCTGGCCATTCGCGCTTACCTGCGTTTGGAGGTATATCGCCTGTGCACGGGAATATCGTGGTTTGAGGCCAAGACGAGCATTATCCGAGATGCAATTCGCTCTTATTTGGCTCATCCTGTGTACACCCTACCTAGATCAACTGCGTAACTCCTAACTTTATCATAATTCATTATTGCATCTTATTATTTTTCTAAACTGAAAAATGCAAATCCTTTATTATTTAAAGCATTGATATTACTCAGATTTAATTTTAAATGATTAGAATAAAATTTAACTTGTTTATTTAAGTCTTTTTCATTAAGTGCGATATTAAACCATTCATCAGCAGTTTTTCCATTTAATTTTTTAAGATATTTAATTCCCATCTTTACTCCCTTACATTAAACAATCATTGCACTTATAAATTTTGTGCCATTAAAAACTCGTTTATTTTGATGAAATCACTTCTTTTATTATGAATATAAATATAGGAAAAAATATTAACATTATTTTTTCATAACAGAAAAAAAAATTCCATCATTTTTTCTTTCTAAACTGTATTTATTACGATATATTTTATATGTTTTGTGGTTATTACACATATTTTGTATGCTTTTATTGATTTTTCAGATGATATTTAAAGATTTTTTTAATTAAACTTACGATATTTGTTCTTTTTTTTAAAAGCATATTCCCCGTAGGAGAATGTGCATTAAGTAATAAGTTAATATAAATCAAAGTATTTTATATATTAAATATTTAAAGTAATTTCAGATTTTAATCTATACTTTTTTCCATAATTTAATAATTATGGGACATTTCACATAACACACTCCACATCCGATACATTTTTTTATAAAAATTTCAGGCGTGTTATCAACTATTTTAATGGCTGCCGTAGAACATACAGTTTCACATATCTTACACCCTATGCACAATTTTAGATTAATCACATCATCCATAAGATTGTAAAAATTTAATTTTTTTACATTGGCTATTTTTTTGTACGCATTGAATTTATGTGAATTAGATTCAGCAATTGACATATTTTTCATCACATCACCAATTTGAGGAGGACAACCAACAATAGAATTGTCACATTTTATAAATTTATTTATTGGCATATGCTTTATTTTTGAATTTTCTTTTACAAAAAATTGCATTATACCAACAATTGCCGCACATGAACCAAATGCAACTACGCTTTTTGAAATTTCTCTTATTTGCAAAAGAGATTCAATGTGTTCTTCATTATCTAATGATGTTGCGCCACCAATAAAAAAAATATCCACTTCTTCTGACAAATATTCATTATCAAGCTGTATATGGTGAAACTTAAGTTTTATATTTTTTGGAAAATATGAAGAAGCCATAAGAAATGAAAGAGAACACCCCCCACACCCCCCAATTTCAATAAAACCTACTTTTAACATTAATGCACCTCACAAGGAATGCATGGATCATATAAGCGAATAATAATCTTACTTAATCGAACAGGCATTCCTTTAAGAATTTCTTGTATGATTAATATATTAAACATTGTGGGAAATATTATATTATATTCTGAAACTTTTAAGTTATTTCCAATTTTAATTGAATGTATAAGTGTTCCACGAGGTGCCTCAAACACTATTGTACTTTCTCCTTTTTTTAAAATAGCATCATCAGCCATAACTTTGTCATTTGGATAAATTTTTTTTAATATTTTTTTTATTTGTTCAATGGAAAGAATCATTTCTCTTACGCGGGCTTCATTTATTCCTGTAAGCCCTTTTCCTTTAAAATCTTTAAATAATGACAATCTTGCTCTTGGACCAACCTCCACAGAATTACCTTTATATGTGGCTACTACATCTTTATTTTTTTTTATGCCTTTAATGGATTGTTCATTTGTTGGTATATTTGGAAGTATTTCTATAAAATTTAAATCAATCTTGCTTTTATCATATGAAAATAATCCTATCGCAAGAAATCGTTTTGATTTTTCAATTGATTTAAGTTCTATATACTCTTCACTCATAAAAGTTGAATGCTTAAAATTTTCAATATATTGAATTAAAAGCTCTTCTATGTAACTGATTAATGTATTCAATTTTGCAAGTTTAGTTTTAGTTAGTTCTTTTGACATACCACCTATAACAAGATGGGGAAGATTGATCATAGCACCACCTGCACACTCCATTGCAGTATTGATGGATTTATATAATTTAAAAAGATTTTCCTTAATTTCAGGAATGACATTTGATGCAAATATATCGTCAGTAAGCATTATTTGTGCTAATGAATGACTTTGAAGTCTATTAAGTTCTGTGCAAAGTTCCCTGAGTAATACGCCCCCTTCTGGAACGCTAATTCCCATTGCATCTTCGAATGCCTTACAGCAAACTGTTCCTTGTACTGCATGACACACTCCGCATATTCGTTTTACACCTTCTAATACAAAATGTGGATTTTTATTTTTTGCAAATGATGTAAAATTTCTATTGGAAAGGGTTGTATTAATAAAAGCATCAGTTACAATTCCATTATTATCTGTAAAAGTAAGAAGTCGTGCATCTCCTGCTATTCGCGTCATAGTATGAATTGTATATTGCATTTTTAAATAAATTGCCTTTTAAATATTATATTTGTATGTATTTTGTAAAACTATGCACTCAAAAAAATTTTTAAGAGCTCATGATTGAAAGCTCATTCGGAACGAATGAGCGTATTAGAAAATCTTTGGTTTTCGTTCTAAATGGGCGTAATCACTTAAACTTTTCAGAATGAGTTTAAGAAAATCTTTGATAGCTCGTTCAGAATGAACGAGCGTTTGCTTATTCGGAATAAATAACATTGTCTTATTGTGTGAATCAAATAAATTAAGACATATTTTTCTAATATTGTAGAGATTAGAGAGTTATCAAATAGTATATAATATACTATAATATCTATTTCATAGTATAAAACAATTTACATTTTTATTTTATTTTTTAACTGTATATAACTTTATAAGTTATATATAATGAAAAAATAATTGAAAGTATTAGTCCGTAAATTACGCAAATTCAGATAATGCGGCAATAAATCAAATCTAAATAAAAATCTAAATTTTTTCAATCATGCAGAATCTATAAATAAAAAGCACATATTTTTTTAAAATGGATTTTTAAAAAAATTTATGCAAATAAAAAATATTTAATTTTTGATATTGTGGTTCCGAAAGATGTGGAAAGTTCATAAATACACGATATATTCCAATTTATTTTAAATTGAAGTTTTAAAAATTTTTTATTTGATAGATATATTAAACTATAAGTTTTTCCACCATTATAAAATCAAATAATATTCTATTATATAGCATGAATGCATATATTATTCTATATTAAAATTATCTTATCTGTAAATAAATAAAGTCAATGCATATCGTTTTTTTAAATTATGCACCTTCCGTATCTTATATTATTTTTAAACAATAAATATAAGTTTTTTTAAGGATAATATTTTATTTTGAACGATTTCCTTCCAAAAAAGTAATATATTATTCGAAATTAAACAAAAATTTATAAAATATGTACGAATAATTGATTAAAATTGAAATACATAGCAAAAATAAAATTGAAAGCAATATATGGATGGGATAAAATATAAGATCTACTAAAATTGCTGACACTCAATTGTTCTTAAGCAAGCCATAAAAATTAAAATAATTTATTTATGTAAATTCTTAAAAAGAATTTACTTTTTAAAACCATGACTGAAAATATTATTTATACAACAAAAACATGCCCAAAGTGTGAAATTTTAAAAAAATTTCTATCTTCAAAAAATATAACTTATAAAACAGAAGATATGACGCAACCTGAAGCATTAACAGAACTTCGATTAAATGGAGTTTTCACTACAATGGCACCCGTAATGCAGATCGATGATAAATTTTTAACTTGTAATGAGCTGTTTAATGGAAATGAAGTAAATGTAGAAATTTTAAAGAATATAATATCGAAATAAGTTCGATTCACTTTGTAAATACATTCTTCATAGGAGAATGTGTAATGGTGCTATTTACCCCAATACAGAGGTTTTTAAATAAATTATATAGTTTATAGTTGTTCCATCCATACATGGCTGGAACTTTTGGTAATGTTCTAATTCCAAATAAACTATGACAGCCACAATTTTTTTATTAGCACATTAAACGCACATTCTCTTTAAGAATGTAATTCCAAAGGAGAATGAGCGTTATAGATAATTTGTAAAGCTCGTTCGTTCCGAATGAACTATTAAAAATTTTCTCTCTGCATTTAATTATACAAATTACATATAACTAAAAAATAACATAAATAGGATGTAAATAATATGGATAATTTAAATCTAACAATAAAAGATGAACTTAAATCTTCAAATAAAATGGAATTAAAATCAATAGAGGAAGAATCATTGAAAAATATAGAAGCCGAACTTAAAAAATCAGATTATACAGTTCAACAAACAATAGATGGCAAAACACTAACTCAAATGCCAAAAGTGCGTACCACTGATGGTCATATGATGGAGTGGGATAAGAATGTTATCGTAAATCAATTATTAAAGGAAACTCAATTAAGTCGACAATTTTACAACAGTGAGGCTATCACAGAAGAAGAAGCACAACACATAGCACGAGAAGCTGAAATGAGAATTAGATCCATGAATCTAAAATTTCTTTCAGGACCACTTGTAAGGGAAATCGTTAATATGATTCTTCTTGAACTTGGGCACGAAGAATGGAGATGCATTTCAACTAGGGTGGGAACACCTGTATATGATGCATATAAAATAGATCTTGGGTCTGGTTTTGAATCAAAAGATAATGCTAATTTACAAGAAAATGCAGAGACTTCACATAAAAAGAAAGCAGATAAAATATCAAAAGAACAATATTTATTGCTTTTGCCAACTGAACTTACAGACCTTCACCTCAATGGTGATTTTCACATACACGACCTCGAATATTTTGGAACAAGAGCATTCTGTCAAGATTGGGATTTAAGATATTTCTTGTATTATGGATTAATGCCTGACGGCTCTGGTACAAAGGCTAGTGTTGCAGGTCCTGCGAAAAGAAGCGAAGTTGCAATATTGCATGCCGTAAAAGCACTTGGGTCAGCACAAACAAACTTTGCAGGAGGACAAGGATTTTATAATTTCCTTACATTCCTTAGTCCCTTTTTTAAAAATAAGTCATATGATGAAATAGAACAGCTTATGCAAATGTTTGTGTATGAAATGACTCAAATGATGGTGGCGCGTGGTGGACAAATTGTGTTTTCATCTGTTCAATTATCCCCAGGTGTTCCAAAATTGTGGAAAGATAAACCTGTTGTATATAAAGGAAAAGTATGGAATGGGGAAAATGGAACCACTCTTAAAACATATGGGGAGTATGAAAAAGAAGTTAGACTTGGATTTAAGGCACTTATGAGTGTAATGTTAAAAGGAGATTATTGGGGCAAGCCATTCAATTTCCCAAAACCTGAAATATCGATAGAACCAGATTTCATGAAAGAAGATGTAGAATTTAATAAAGCAAATCCAGAAGTTCCAAGTTATGATGAATTATATGGGCTATCATTTGAACTTGCATGTAAATTTGGAACTCCATACTTTGATAATCAACTTCCAGAATACAGAGGTGCAGGAGAGGGCATTTCATGTTATCAATGCTGTGCATATCAATTTTCAGCAACATTAGAAGATGACACTCATTTTGAAGATAAATTATATTTCAAAGATGGTATGCATTTCTCAATGGGGTCTTGGCAAGT
Source organism: Methanosarcinales archaeon (assembly GCA_012329085.1). The sequence continues at coordinate 5,865 of JAAXQB010000301.1, forward strand.
ACTTTCTATTAATTGTCCAAGAGCGGCATATAGAGCAGAAGGAGATGATGAACAATTATTCACAGAACTTAAATCTTTGATGAATAAAGCAATCGAAGTATTTAAAATTAAGCGAGAGTGGATGAATCACATTATTAAAAATTCGAGAATGCCATTTGCAACTCAAAGACCAAAAGACCCAATTACAAATAAAAGAGGAACGCAAGCTGTTGATCTTGAAGCACTTGTTTATACAATAGGAATTGTTGGTTTAAATGAAATGGTACAATTCCACACACAAGCCCAAATGCATGAATCAAAAGATTCTCTTAAACTTGCAATTAGGGCAATGACTGAAATGGAAATGTATGCACGAAGCTTAGGGGAAAAACATTCAATAGAGATTGCACTTGCACGAACACCAGCAGAAACAACAGGTCAAAGATTTGCAGTATCTGATGTGCTCTCAAAAGAGTTTTCTTCGAAAGCTAAGACAGTTATAAAAGGAAATCAAGAAATTGCATTGTCGCAAATTTCACAAACACGGGATGTGCCTATTTACTATACAAATGGAACTCATGTACCAACTGCAGCAGATATATCACTTGTAGATAGAATTGGAGTAGAGCATTTATTTTTCCCAATTGTAGATGGGGGAGATATTCTTCATATTTGGATGGGAGAAGAGCACCCAGATCCAAAAGGATTACAAGCATTTGCAATGAATATTGCAAAAAACACTCAAACTGGATATTTCACATTTACAAAGGATATGACTGTTTGTATGGATGATTTCAATGTGGAAACAGGATTGAAAGATGCATGTTCGCAATGTGGTTCTGAAAATATTGATCATTTATCACGAGTTACGGGATATGTTCAATCTGTAAGTGGATGGAATGCGGCAAAGAAGCATGAGCTTGAAAACCGTAAGCGATATAGTGCTGATATGTGTTAATGCATTTAGTTTTTGTGATTGATGATTAAATTGATTATTTAAAATTATATTGTCAATTAAAACAAGGACTAAAATGTATGTTATAAAAAAATATATGAATGTAGATTACGGCAACACAGTTCATATTTCAACAATAGATTGGCACGGAAAAGTGTCAATTACTCTTTTTTTTGCAACATGTCCATTTAGTTGCCCATATTGTCAAAATTATGAAATTTTATCTTCTTATAATACAATTGATGTGGCAGAACTTAAAAATTCAATTGATAAATCAAAACCATTTGTAAATAGTGTAGTTTTTTCTGGTGGAGAACCACTTATGCAGTTAGATGCATTAAAAGAGCTTGCATTATATTCAAAAGAGATTGGTTTAACTATTGGAATTCAAAGTTGTGGATATTACTTAAAAAACACAGAAAAAATTATAGAAGAAGGACTTGTCAATAAATTTTTTATTGATATAAAAGCACCTCCAACCGATATACGGACATTTGGAAAAGTGATTGGAATATCTGATGAGGCACATTTAAAAAAAATAATATTTAATCTAAGAGAAATAATTAATTTAATTATTGATAATGGAATTGAACTTGAACTTAGAACTACGATAGTCCCTTCATTTTTTGGAAGTGTAAAAAAAATCACAGAAATTGCAAAATGGATAGCTTTTAATTTCAATAAAGATGTGCCGTTTGTTATTCAACAAGGAATTCCTAAACATGCATTTAACAAAAGTATGAGGAATGGTGCGCCATTTAGTAGAAATGAAATTTTTGCCTTTTCAATGCATGCCCGTAAGTATCTTACCAATGTTGGAATTAGGACAAAAGAATTTGGAAATGAGATTGTTGAATAATATGGAAATTGATTGATTAAATATTAATTATGTTTCAAACGAAAAATTAAAATTTTTTTGAATGTATAATTTTATAAAATATACATATATAATTAAAAATTTATAAGATTGGATTGATTTAACAGCATTTATTTTTTACAAATACCATATACAAACCTATCAAAATCATCATAATTCCAAATATTTTTTTAAGCATTTCTGTTGGAATTTCCATTGCAAGTTTTGCACCAAATAATCCTCCAATAAAAAATCCTATGCAAATAAAAGTTGCCATTAATAAATCTACATGCCCTTCCCTATAATAAGTCCATACGGCAAGTAATCCAATCGGAGGAATTAGCAATGCCAAAGTTGTACCTTGTGCTTGATGTTGTGTTAATCCAAAAAGAATAATAATCGCAGGAACTATGATTACGCCACCGCCAATCCCAATTAATCCACTAAGAGTTCCTGCAAATAGACCAAGTAATATATAAAGAACAATTTCAAACATGCTATTTTTTGATTTAAAAATACAATTTAAATAGTTACATATTCCGAGATAACGCTTATTTATTCCAAATGAGCTATTGAAAATTTCTTTAACCCATTTAGAATGAATGTTAAGTATATAATAAACACTCGTTCGTTCCGAACGAGCTTTATAAATTATATATAACGCTCATTATCCTTTGAAAACACATTCTCCATAGGAGAATGTGTGTTTAATGTGCTAATAAAAAATATTTAATTTTTAGTTCACTTTAGTTTA
>JAAXQB010000146.1 GCA_012329085.1 Methanosarcinales archaeon
AACAAGATGTCGAATAACGCCCATTCTCTTCGAGAATGTGCAAACGCTCGTTCGTTCGAAAACCTTCGGTTTTCTCATACGCTTATTCGTTCAAAAACCTTCGGTTTTCTCATACGCACATTCGTTCGAAAATCAGAGATTTTCTCATACGCTCATTCGTTCCGAATGAGCTTTCCGAATGTGCTTTCCGAACGAGCTATAAAAAACAAAATGCGATTATGAAATAAGATTATTTTAAATTATAGAAATGGTTTGATGTAGCTTGACTTTATACTCCATCCGGGGTAGGAGTTTAGCAAACCCTCACAAGTGCAATTTATGGTTGCCTTTTCTACCTCAATTTTTATCCTTTCGTATGTTCTTCTCATTTTCTACCTATCTAATATTCTTGTTTTATCACCAAGATACAAATAATCACTATATGTTATATATTTTACAGACTGCACTCCATGTCTGAATGAGGGATCAGTTCTAATTTTTTCCTAAAAATAAACAATATCTGCCTTTATATATCATCAATACATATGAATATTTGTTATATCATTTTTATTAAAGCATTAAACATACATTTTTTAAAAAAAATACATTCCGAAAAAATGCACATTTCGTGAAATTGGTAATTTATCGCAATCACTCAAATAAAAACATTTGGCATCATACGCGTAAATTTTAATTTTTAAGTAGTGCAAATATTTAATCTCAATATATTGCTAAGATAATGTATGTCACACATAGATAAGATTTAAATTTAAACTGAATAAAAAATAAAATCAATAGACATATAATCATTGATCGTAAATTTAACTGCCTGCATAATTACAATTTATCCAACGCATTCTTGAAAAATATATATGCTTTGCATACAATTTTACAAATTATATATAAAAACTAACTTGACTTTGTCATATTACAAAATAAGCCAATCATATGAGGCGGTATGGCTTCAAACCTTTCAAAAAAGTAAAATTAATATTGAATGCTTGAATGGATGTCCAATCTGACAAAGTAGAACTAAATCAAATAAACAATCAAATAAACAATATTCATGTATGATATAAATATATTTGCAATTTCAATTTCATTTTTATTTTTGATTGTCGCTTTAATTGTAATTAAAAAAGAAGAACTTGGGATTGAAAAAGAAGTGTTAATTGCAGGAATGTTAGCATTAATTCAGCTCATAATTTTGGGATTTCTTATTGATACTATTTTTAAACTTAACATAGTATTTACTTTTTTAATGGTTGTTTTGATGATTATGGTGGCATCTATTGTTATTACAAAAAATTTAAAAATAAAAAAAAATGCAAATCAAAATTTAAAATATAAAATGATTGCATATACATTTATTTCTTTATTTGTAATATCAATAATATCACTATCAATTCTTGGACTTTCAGATATAATAGAACCCAAACCAAAATACATAATTCCTTTTATAGGAATTATTATTGGAAATACTACAAATGGAATCTCATTAAGTTTAAAAGGACTTGTGAATGAATTTAAATCAAATAAAGACATATTATATGGATATTTATTAATTGGAGCCACAAATAAACAAGCTTCAAAACCTTTTATAAAAAAATCCATAACTTCTGCATTAATTCCTCAACTAAATAATTTGCGAACAACAGGAGTTATATTTATACCGGGCGCGATGGTTGGACTTTTGCTTGGAGGAATGGATCCATTATATGCAGCAACAATCCAAATCATTATTATGTGGATGCTTGCAAGTTCTTCAATAATTGCATCAGTTATAGCATGCAATCTATTACAAAAAACTTTAATATATTATATGGAAAGTTTTGAAATTTAAAGAATAGAGAGATTATAAAAAATTATATGAATGGTAATATATTTGAGAATATTGTAAAAAACATCAATAAAAATAATATTGATGTATGTGATATAAATGCAACAGATATTGTTCTTGTTAGATATGGTGAGATTGCACTTAAAAGTAAAGGAGTTAGAAATCTTTATGAACGAATTTTAATGAAAAATATTGAAGCAATGCTAAATCAAGAAGGTGTGAATTTTTCAAATTTAAAAAGAGAATCTGGGAGGATTTTTATACATTCAAATGATGTGCGTGCAGCAATTGTAGCTTCGAGAGTATTTGGTGTAATTTCAACATCTCCTGCAATTACAATTAATTCAAATATCGATGACATTGCAAATGCAAGTGCTGATATTGGAACTATGCATATAGAAAAATCCGAACCTTTCGCAATTCGTGTAAAAAGAACAGGAAATCACAATTTTTCATCAAAATCTGTCGCAATAAAATGCGGTGATGCCGTATGGAAAAAATTAGAACTTGCCAATAAAAATCCTTCTGTAGATCTTACAAATCCAAAAAAAGAAATTTTTATAGAAGTAAGGCAAAAATATGCATACATTTATATCAAATCATTTAAAGGAGTTGGTGGATTACCACTTGGGACGCAAGGAAAAATGGTTATGTTAATTTCAGGAGGTATTGACTCACCTGTTGCAGCATGGTTTATGATGCGAAGGGGAGTTGAAATTATTTTTGTTCATTGTAATACTGAACCATATACTTTAGAATGTACAAAATCACGAACAATTAAGTGTATAAAGGCACTTAAAAAATGGGCACCTGGTCGTAATTTTAAAATATATGAAGTACCACATGGAAATAATTTAATTGAGTTTATAAATAAATGCAATCCAAAAAATACATGTATTCTTTGTCATCGTACCATGTATAGAATTGGGCATGAAATTATGAAAAAAGAGGGTGCAACAGGAGTTGTGACAGGTTCTTCAATGGGGCAGGTTGCATCTCAAACTTCTTCAAATCTTTATGCTGAAATGTATGGATTAGACATTCCAATCTACCATCCTTTAATATGTTTTGATAAAACTGAAATTATCCATATTGCAGAAAAAATAGGCACATTTGAAATTTCAACAGATAATGCAGCACCTTGTACGGCTGTGCCAGATCGTCCAGAAGTAAATGCAAAGCACGACATACTTTTATTAGAGGAAAAAAAAATAAAAATAGATGAACTGATCTCGGAATCCGTTTCAAACGCATGTATTACAATACTTGATTGAGATGGGTTGGTTTTCAAATAGAAGTGTGGCATTTTATATATTAAAAAAACTATATATAAAGCATTTAAAATGGATAAAAAATTGTTAATTCTAAAGAGGATGAAAGTTTGGAAAGATTGTTTAATTCCAGATGAAACGCTTGTTCGTTTCGAACGAGCTGTTGAAAATAGAGAATGATTGGCATTTGGTGCAAATATAGTACATAAAAAACAGATTGAAAGACTTAATTTCTCCTTCTTAATGAATAGGCACACCTTCATTATATATTGCTCCAAGAAACCTTTGTAATGAGGACTAAGTGGGGAGACATGATAGTGTATTTTCTAAAAAATTCTGGAATAAATTGCAATTCACATAAAAACCCAAGAATGTCTTTAATCATTTTAATTAAAAAAAATTTCAAAAAAAAAACAATCATCAATTAAAATCAAATGCGTGCAATAATAAAAATAAATTGTATAGATATCGATTACAATAAAAACGCATCAAAAATTTAAAGATTTTTTTAAACGATTATTCATTCTTAAGGGCGCTATAAAAATTAAAACGATTGATTAAAATGATTAAACAATTTTTGGAATATAAATCAAAACAATTAAAACTATTTGAGTTAGATTTGATGTATAAAAATGAAAACCTTCGATTTTCTTTATGTTGTAAATTAAAAATTAGTAACTGTTCCAGCATCTGCGGAGTTTGAATGTCGTCCATTAATTCTAAATTTACTAAGCAAATCCAAAAATTGAATGTAAAATCATTTGAAAATAAATCCATATATGGTGCATCACCTCCAGCTGTATTTGTAAGCCATGGAACATATCCGATAGTTGATGCAGGTCCAATGGTGCCACCTTTTTTATCAGGCAATGATTCGATGATGCTTGAAGATTCAAAACAATTACTTAAAATGAGTGTTCAAGAAATTGCATCTAAAAGGTCTAAACTTATAAGGGCAAGTGTTAAAGTAAATATAAAACAAAAAATAGAGAATCCATTCATTTTAAAATCACAAGAACTTGCACGATCAAAAAAAGCCGTAGATATCGAGGTATGGTTCAATAAATCATTTCAAACTAAACCACAATTCGATGATGTTTTATCATCTCATGGTCCTTCTTATGAACTTAAAAATTTTGATATTATAGAAAATCCACGCGTTCCAAAAAAGATAGATTATATTACATACGATACAGATGCCCTTGTGAAAGATGCTATTTTTGAATTATGGAATGCAAAAATATCAAATGAACATATAATGCGACTTTTATCAATTGGATTGCTTGGTACTGAAAAGAAAAGAACTCTTGTCCCAACGCGTTGGTCTATTACTGCAATAGATGACTTAATCGGAAAAAATTTAATAAAAAAAATACTGGATTTTCCAGAAATTAATGAAATTGAAATTTTCAATGGGTGTGTTCTTGGAAACCATTTTGAAATTATATTAATTCCAAGAAGCTTTTCATTTGAACTTATTGAGATATGGCAAACTGCTGGAAAGCCAAAAATTGCATTTGATTGGGAATTCGCATCTGGTAAAAAGAAATATTCCAATCTTGCAGGTGGATATTATGCAGCAAGACTTGGGGTTCTTGAATATTTGCAAAGAAATAAAAGGCAAGCTGCAATATATATTATACGAGAAATACGAAAAGAATATTTCATACCTCTTGGAGTGTGGGTTGTAAGAGAGGGCGTAAGGGCTGCACTTAACAATAAATCTAAAACATTTGGTTCAATAGATGGGGCATTATCCGATGCATCAAAAAGAATTTACACGCCTTTAAATGAATGGAAGCATAAAAATAGATTGATGAAAGAAATAAAATGTCAAAAAACATTTTCTAATTATATAGTCAAATAATTATAATTAAAATTTATAATTAACTTATAATTAACTTATTATTTACATAAAACATGGTCGAATATAAACAATGTATAGTCATACGGGAAGATCTTAAACTTTCAAAAGGAAAACTTGCAGCTCAAGTTGCACATGCTGCGGTATCTGCATTTGAAGCTGCAAAAGAATCCGAAAAAAGACAATGGAAAAGTCTTGGTCAAAAAAAAGTGGTTCTTAAAGTTCCTTCATTAAATGACCTTCTCGAATTAAAAGAAATATCAAGAAAGCATA
>JAAXQB010000221.1 GCA_012329085.1 Methanosarcinales archaeon
AAATAATTTTACTTATTTTTAATGTCTGCTCTTCTATTTTTTGAATTTGCAATTCTGTTAATCCTGCACATTCCATAGCTTCATTTCGATTTAAATATCTATCCGTAATTTCAAATTTAGTAGAGTAATCTATAAATGGATCTTTAAATTTATGCCCTTGTAATGGTTTTTCATCAATATTTAATTCTTGTAATGTTATAGTTCCATTTTCGAGGCGCTTAAAAACACTACTTCCCTTTGGCAATTCGTTTCTATATATTATTTCTAATGGAATTAAAAATGAGTGTTTTGCAAATTTATATGCAGAATAGTCATATGTGCCAGACTTAAACACAGGTTTTATGATGTTAAGAAGTTTAACTTCAATAATATTTATGGGCTTTTTAACATCTTTTAATTGCTTTACGCACGATTCTTCAATAAGACCCTCGTAATGTGTTAAAATTCCCTCATTTTTAAATCTTTCAAAAAAGTAAGCACTTAATATAGCAATAGCTTCGCCTTTTCGTGGAATTTCATCAGGCATTTCACCCCAATCAAATACAGAATATCTGTCTGAAAAATAAAATCTTCCAATTCCCATATTTGATTTGGTTGTATCTGCTACAATTTTTAAATCTTTTACACTTCCCATTTATATTGCACCCCATTCCTTTTTTTTATTATTTATTTTAAATTTTCACTCAATCTATTTAAAAATATTTAATATTAGTTTTAGGGTTTGTATTGATATAAATATATTGAATTTAAATAGGATTTAATTAAGAAATCATTTAATTTTTTAGGTTAAATTGTGAAAAGCCGAAAAGTTTAAAATACATGGAGTAATATAAGGTATAAAAATATGGTATATTCAAAAAAATTGAACTAAACCTAACTTTAAAATAGAAAATTTTACGATTTTCTTTAATGCTCATTTTTTTATAGCTTGTTCGGAACGAACGAGCGTTAGTATATAATTTGTAAAGCTCGTTCTCAAAGAGAATGAGTGTTTATTATATACTGAGGGAAATTTTTAATTTCTCGAAAATGGGATCTCAAAAAAATAGTTTTTGTTCAAAATTTGATATAATGCTTATTTGCTTGAAAATAAAAATCCTCCAAAAAAGGAATTTTTAGAAGAAAATTTTCTTTGAGGGTTTTCTGAATAAAAGATTTTCTTGAAAAACCATTATCTTCGAGAGCTCGTTCGTTCGAAAACAAAATTTTTCCAAAGGAGAAATTTTTAGAAGGAAATTCTCTTTGAGAATTTCCTGAATCAAAGATTTTCTCATACGCTCATTCGTTCGAAAATCAGAGATTTTCTCATACGCTCATTCGTTCCGAATGAGCTTTCCGAATAAGCTTTCCGAATGAGCTTTCCGAATGTATTCTCAAAGAAAATGAGTGTTTAATATACAACATTATAAATTATATATTAACGATCGTTTGTTCCAAACAAGCTATTAAAAAAGAAAGTTTAAGTTTAAATAAAAGATAAAATATACAATATAATTAAATTATTTCAATTTTACATAATAATAAATAACAGACTTGTTGCATAATAAGCCAAAATTTAACCTTAGCATAGTGATTTATATCTAAAAGTCAAAATTTAGTCGCTACATATCGAAATATGAGTTAATACGCAACAAGTCTAACAATAATAATTTAAAACTTAGTAATTACAATGTCATTAAAAGCCACACAAATGGAATGGGCTGAAAAATACAGACCTAATACACTTTCAACTGTTATTGGTAATGGAACTGCAATAGCAACACTTAAAACATGGGGTAATGAATGGTTGCATGGAATTCCAGATAAAAAGGCTGTGATACTCTCTGGATCGGCAGGAGTTGGAAAAACTTCTTCTGCACACGCACTTGCAAATGATTTAAATTGGAACATAATAGAACTAAATGCAAGTGATACAAGAACCGCTGGCGTAATTAATAGAATTGCAGGCAATGCATCCAAAACACAATCCTTAGATGGAATCTCAAGAAAATTAATTATTCTTGATGAAGCAGACAATATTCATGGAAATAGTGATAGAGGGGGTGCAAAAGCAATGATTTCGATATTAAAAGAAACGAATCAGCCCATTATACTCATTGTAAATGACCTTTTTGGAGTGTCATCTTCTATTCGAATACTATGCAAAGAAATTAAATTTAATGCAATACAAAGTCGTTCAATACTCTCCGCACTTAAAGAAATATGTCGCAAAGAAAATATTATATATGAATTAGAAGTTCTTATGAAAATTGCAATGAATGCAAGTGGGGATTTAAGATCTGCAATAAATGATTTACAAGCAATAACAACAGGAAAAAATCAGTTGCATAGCAAAGATTTTGTGGTATCTTCCCGAGATACAAAAGAATCTGTTTTTAAAGTAATTTCCAAAATATTTACAAAAGATGATGTAAAATCTGTACTCGAATATACATACAAATTGGATGAAAATACAGAAGATTTAATACATTGGATCGATGAAAATTTACCATTTCAATATGCAAATAAAGATGATGTTCAATTTGGTTACAAATATTTATCTTCCGCGGATAGATTTCTTGGGCGTGTAAAAAGAAGGCAAAATTATGGGATGTGGAAATATGCAAGTATGCTTATGGTTGGTGGAGTTTTAACTTCTAAATCACATAAATCTGGAGGATTTTTAAAACTTAAGCCGCCATCCATTTGGAGAAAACTTGGGGCTTTGCGTACAAAAAGAGCTAGAAGAGATGACATTGCATCAAAAATAGGAAAACAGTGTCATGAATCTATGAGATACTCTCGCACAAATCTTGCACCGATATATGCCGCCATGTTAAAACACGATGAATATTCAGTAGATATTACTTCAAATTTAGATTTGACTCTTGATGAACTTGTATATATGACAGATAGTAAAAAACCTACTAAAAGGCTTCAAAAAATATACGAAACTGCAGAATTACTTAAAGGGGATGTTGTTGAAAATTCGGATTATAAAAAATCAATATTTTCTGAAAATAAAAAACCAAAATCATCTACTTTAACTTCGCCTCAAAAAAAGAAAACACATATAATTCCAAAAAGTAAAAAAGCCCCTCAAAAAACATTATTTGATTTTTAATTTATTCTAATTATTTAGTTTAGTGTAATGATAGGGGTGTTTTAATTTATATTATATAATATTTTTAATAGCTCGTTTGGAACAAACGAGCGTTAGCATATATTTTGTAAAATCGTGTACAGAAAGAGAAATTATTTTCTCGTTAGGATGGTAATTTCGAGAAATTTAAAATTTCCCTCAGCACATAACTTTATATATTATATAATATAAAAAATGCCACATATATTAAAAATTTTTTTATATGTTATTAAACAACTCAGGGATAATAATTTACTATTGATTGCCATATGTTGGATTAGAAATTATATCTTGTTCGTAAATTAAATATTAAAAATAGAATAACACAAAACAATTAATTTCAATAAATTTTAAAGAAAGACGAGTTCCTAAAATAAATGATTGAAAATGTAGCATAGGAGAACAAATAAATCATTTTTTAATATTAAAAACAACAAACCAATTTTTCTAATATTAAAAACAACAAACCAATTTTTCTAATATTAAAAACAACAAACCAATTAGAACTCGCCTTTCTATAATAAAATATACAACCCCATCCCATATAATACTTTTTATTGATTTAATATATTTTATATTTCTCATAAATTTATACAATATGCAAATCTCTAAAAAACCTAAATTTCAAAAAATTAGAAATTTATCTAACTCATTAACGATCGTTCGTTCCGAACAAGCTATTAAAAATTTTTTCCTACGCACATTCACCCCAAGAATGAACCATCAAAAATCAAATATTTTTTTAAACGCTCGTTTGTTCCGAACGAGCTCTTGAAGAGAATGAGTGACAAGTATATAATTTTATAAGATATATACAATAAAAAAAATTTTAGATTTTATAATTTTATTTAATAAAATCACGAAATTATTAATTTAAATTTAATAAATAAAAAAAAATTCATGCTTTAATACATAGATAAATAACATATAATTTAGAAATTGGTTTAATAAATTTTCATTCAATAAAAGTAAAAAAATAACATAATTGAGCCTATGCTTAAATACTAATATAAAATAAAAATTTAATTTTTATTTACAACTTACATAAATTATACATAAAATTTTAATTATATATCTGCAATATATTTATACCCCATAAGATTTTGAAATTAAATTAAATTGAACAATTTAAATATTTATTTTTAGGTTTAATGCACGAATAAAAAAATATTTAGTGCCACGCATGTATTAATTTTAAATATTAATGTAAAAAATATATGTTTAAAAATACATTGTTTATAATTCCATTGTAAAGGATTATTGCATAAATATTGCATGATAAAAAAATCAAGTATGCATATAAATTCCTTCAATTTAAAAAAATTCAACCATCTATTTTATATATGATTGATTTTTTATTATACTATTTATAATGAAAAACATAGAATTTAATAATGTGTAGATAATACAAAATATCATAATATCACTTACAAGAGATGGGTATTTACAAATCACATATAACGACTTTTCTCCTTCAGAAACACATTCTCCGTAGAAAAATGTGCGTTTAATGTGTTAATAAAAAAAATTATACAATTTAAAAAATAATTAATTATGACTGAAAATACAAATAAAAAAATAAATGAAACAATAACAATTCCTATGGCGCGTGGAGATGGAATTGGTCCTGAAATAATGGATGCGTGTCTTAATATATTGATTAAGGCAGGAGCTCGTATTAACCCTATATTTATTGAAATTGGGGAAAAAATATATCTCAAAGGCAATACAGCTGGAATTGAAAACGAATCATGGGATTTATTGAAAAAGCACAAAATATTTTATAAAGCACCGATTACAACTCCACAAGGAGGGGGATATAAAAGTTTAAATGTGACTATTAGAAAAACACTTAGTTTATATTCCAATATTCGTCCGGTCATGAGTTACAATCCTTACATTCCAATAAAACATAAAGATATAGATGTTGTAATTATTAGAGAAAACGAAGAAGATTTATATGCAGGAATTGAGCATCAACAAACTCCGGAAGTTACGCAATGCCTTAAACTAATTTCTCGCCCAGGATGTGAAAAAATAGTAAGATATGCATTCGAGTATGCAAAAGCATATAATCGTAAAAAAGTCACCTGTATGACAAAGGACAATATAATGAAAATTACAGATGGCTTATTTCATAAAGTATTTAAAGAAATTGCACTTGAATATCCTGAAATTGAAAGTGAGCATTGGATTATTGATATTGGAACTGCAAAACTTGCAGATTCTCCAGAAATGTTTGATGTAGTTGTTATGCCAAATCTTTATGGAGATATTGCATCTGATATGCTTGGACAAATTGCAGGATCTGTTGGGCTTGCACCTGGTGCAAATATTGGGGATGATTATGCAATGTTTGAGGCGATACACGGTTCTGCACCAAAACATGCAGGACAAAATAAAGCGAATCCGTCTGGATTGCTTCTCGCAGGTATTATGATGATGGTGCATATTGGTCAACCAGATATTGCAGAAAAAATACATAATGCATGGTTTAAAACTATTGAAGATAAGATTTGGACTTATGACATAGTCAGAAAAGCAAAAGCAGGCGGAATTAAGGAATATACAGAAGTTGGAACAAAAGAGTTTGCTGATGCTGTGATTGAAAGACTTGGAAGTAAACCCATCCACTTTAAGCCTGTGAAATATAGTAGTGCTGTGTTTAAAGTTAAAAAACCTAAACTTACTGATTTAAGTTCTGTAAAAATGGAACTTAATGGGGTTGATGTATTTATAGGGGATGGAAAAATCACTCCAAATGAACTTGGATTAAAATTAGATGCAATTTCTGGAGATAAATTTAGTTTAATTATGATTTCAAATCGTGGACAAAAGGTATATCCAAATTATTCTGAAGAGACTTTTTGTACAGATCATTGGAGGTGTAGATTCCAACCACCTGAATCCATAAATATTACCAATTCAGATATACGAAAATTACTTGAAAGAATTGAGAAAGCTAATTTAAATTGGATAAAACTTGAAAATTTATATTTCATGGATGGGGAAAGGGCATATACTCTTGGACAAGGTCAATGAGAAATTCTTGCGAAAATCAGAGATATTCTAATAGGCATAACATAAATGGTACATCTAAATTGAAACTCGAATTGTATGCACTATCTGATATTCCACTTATCAAAGCACATGATGATTTAGCCAAAATAATTTATAAAAAAATAGAGTTAAAAGATAATGATGTGGTTATTATTGCATCAACAATCGTTGCAAAATCTGAAAATAGAAAATTTAAAATTGAGAATATTGTTCCAAAAAAATTGGCTATTGATATTGCAAATAAAAATCAAAAAGATCCAAAATTTGTTCAAGCTGTTCTTGATAGGAGTAAAGAATGCCTAATCGAATCTCCTATGATGCTTGTGGAATCTAAAAGTGGTTTGGTATGTATAAATGCTGGCATTGATGATTCAAATGTAGAAAATGGATTTTTATTAGACCTTCCTGAAGATTCTGATAAGAGTGCATTTAGAATTGGTGAAACTCTTAAAAAATTAACTGGTAAAAAAGTTAGTATTATTATTACAGATACAAATGGTCGTGCATTTAAAATTGGACAAACCGGTGTTGCTATTGGAGTTTATGGCATACACCCAATAAAAGATTGGTGTGGCAAAAAAGATCTTTTTGGAAATATACTTGAAGTCACAAAAGAAGCAGTTGCTGATGAGATTGCAAGTGCGGCAAATCTTTTGATGGGAGAAGGGGATGGTGGTGTACCGATTATACTACTTAGAGGGCTTAATATGCATACGGATGATGAAGTAAGTATAGCTGAGTCGTACCGCGACAATTCAGAGGATGTTATAAGAAAAGGATTGCGAGTTTTAAAAAGTTAAAATTTTTACTTTTCGTAGTTATTTAAAATTATAACTGATGTTATGTATTGACTAAATTATAATTGCACCAATCTTTTTATAATTTATTAAAATATATTTAAACAAATTATGAATAAAAATTTGTTGGAATTATATATAGATTATCTTATTAGCTCTTTTGGTCAAACAGCGGCAACTAGTCTATCGTGTATAAACTTTATTATCCTGCTTTAAAAGCAAGTTTTGCTGAACTTCAAAGACTTAATGCGCAACATCAGATTATAATTAGATAATTGGAATCGATTTTTATATTGTATATAACTTGTAAACTTATATGCTTAACACTCATTATCTTTGAGAACTCGTTCGGAAAGCCCATTCGAGATGAATGGGCGTAATCACTCGTTCTTTTAGAACGAGTTTAAGAAAATCTTTGATTTTCATTTTGAACAAGCGTTAATGAAGACACAATTCCAAAATCTATTGATTTTATACTTTTTACGCCAAACATACCCACATAATCAACCAAATATTGCTTTTTAATTAGTTATATATTTTAAAGAACTTGATATTTAACACTTAAACATTTAAAAATTTTATTTTTAACACACTTTTCGACACAAAAACAAAAAATTTTATCAAATTTAATATTCAATTACATAAGAATCATAAGCTTACGATAAACCCTTCTTAAAAAATATCAATCTAAAATATATCAACTAATTGCAAATAATCTGAAAAACTAAAACAATTCCAACAATATTAGTTTTATACCTTCAAATATTCCGCTCTTTTCATTACAGCTAAGTTTCATCTAATAAAAAAATAAAAAAAATGAATGAGTGATTATTTATAGAATGTTGCATAAATAAAATATATAAAATCCATAATTACATGAAAACTATTTGAATTTTTTTTAATAATAAAATTTTAGATACATTTATTCCAAACATGACATCAAAAATTGAATATTTTCTTAAATATTCGCTTGTTCTAAACGAGATACCGAAACTATTTTATACTTTACAAACCAATTATTATGGTAATAATTTAGGAGATAACGCTTGTTCATTCTGAACAAGCTATTGAAAATTCCTTTGAACATCATTTCGAGAAATTGGAAATTTCTCTCAGTATATAATAAACTAAACGCTCGTTTTCTCTGAGAGCACATTAACGCTCATTCTTGTAAAGAATTAACTTATGAAAGAGAATGTGCGTTGACGAACTTTATAAATTATATACTAACGCTCGTTCGTTCCGAATGAGCAAACGCTCGTTCGTTCCGAATGAGCAAACGCTCGTTCGTTCCGAATGAGCTATCAAAAAGAACGAGTGTTAGCATATAACATTATAAGTT
>JAAXQB010000308.1 GCA_012329085.1 Methanosarcinales archaeon
GGTGGAAATAATTTGATTACCGAGGTTCCAAAAAAAGTAAAAGATTTAGATCTGGCTCTTGGATTGAATATATTCCCTACAATGATTCGAAGTTAAGGTTTAAAATCAGAATTTTTATCATTTTAAACATATTCAATGAGATTTCTTACAAAAGGTATAAGGGGTATTAAATATAATTCATTATTTTCTTTAACTTTATTTTTCCAATGTTCAAATGGTTTTAGCAATCCTTTTTTTTCAATATTTTCTAAAATTATCTCAGTTTCATTTTTTGAAACAATTAAGCATTTTTTTATATTTTTATAACTCAATAATCTACCTTGTATTGTTCTAAAAAAATCAAAATTGTGCGTTAAAATAATTTGATAAAAATTAGGTTCTTCAGATATTTCTTTTAAATATTCAATAATCGCATATTTATTTTTATAATCAAAAGAATCTGCAATATCATCTGCAATAAATAAAGTTTCAATTTTATCTTTCTGTCTTGCTTTAACTTCAAAAATAATATTAAGCAAATATAACGCTCTTCTTTCACCACGACTTAACACATCTATTAAGTCATGTTTAGATGTGATTTTTGCACCCATTTCATCATAAAATTCATATTTAAAGTGAGGTATGGGATTATTTCCAAGAATTAATTCTTTTTGGTTTTCTATTTTAATTTTAAATGGAACGGAAAATCGACTATTAAATTCTTCAATAACTTTTTTCCATAATTCTTGATCTTTTTCTATTTCTTTTAATATGTCTTTTAATTCTTTTTCAGTTTCATTAATATTATTACTTAAAAAATCTAACATATCTTTTTTTTGCATAAATAAAGAAATCCATATTTTTTTACGAAAAGAATCTAAATCAACTAATTCTGTTAAATAATTTCTATGTTCCTTGAGATATTCTCGTAATTCTCGCAATTCTGTATTTTTTATTTTTGAATCGATACTTTGAAATTTTTTTTGCAACTCTGAATTATTAAGAATGTTTTCTTTTTCTTCTTTTATAATTTCATTTAATTCTTTAGAAGATTTTATATTTAATCTTGAATCATCTTGAGTATTTAATAAATTTAATTCATGTTTAGCGTTAAAAAAATTATTTTTATCTAATTCTGTGCTGATTTTATTGGCATTATAATGATTTAATCCATTTTTTAAAAATCTTGATTTTTCTAATAGTGCATCATAAAGCTTAATATATTCTTCTAATTGATTTTTAAAATTAGAATCTTCAATAAATTTAATAGATTTGTCATTAAAAATCACATCATAATCTACTTTAGAAAAATCATAATCTATTTCAGAATTTAAAGTTACTTTTAATTCTTTTATAACTTCTAAAAAATTTTCTTTATTAAAAGTATTTTTTATTTCAGATTCAATGTCTTTTTTTTTAGTATTTACATCATTTTTTAGTGATAAAATTAAAGATTGTTTTGATGAATCTATTTTTAACATAATTTTTTCATAATCTTTTCTTAAAGGATTATTAGCAACTAAAGTTGATACTTTTTCTGATGAAAATTCTTCATCATATGAATTTATAACAAATATAGATTCAGATTCAATTTCATTATTCATTTCATCTTTGATATTCCTAATTGTTTCTAAATTTTCATGTATTGAATCTTTTGAATTTTCTTTTCTACTTAAATCTAAAAAAGTTTTAGCAAAGCTGGTTTTCATACTCCCATTTGGTGCATAAATTGCATATGTTTTGCATTTATTAAAATCAAATTCATAATCTAATTTTTTAATTCCATAACAATTTTCAAAATTAATTTTTAATTTATTCATTTTATTCTATTAACTCCATTCTTAGTTATTCTATATTTCTGTTTTGGACTAGTTGGCTTATCAGGTATTGTCAATTCTATCAAATGCATATTCAAAAGATTTTTCAATGATTTTTTTAACACTCCTGATTTTGAATTTTGCCCTATTTGTTTAGCTATTTCTGAAATAGATAAAGTTTTAGTTTTCAACTCTTTTAATATTTTAATTTCTGTTTCAAACAGTTTTGATACTGTGGTTGATGCATTAAGGATAGGTCTAATTGTTGTATTGACTGATTTTACAACTAGTGCTTTATCAGATAATGCCCTACTCTCAACTAGTAATCCACGCTCAATTAGTGCCTTAACTAGTCCCTTAACTATTACCTCACTCTCAACTAGTGCCTCACTATCAACTTTTACTCCACTCTTAATTATCGCCTTAACTATTTCCTTAACTAGTCCCTCAACTAATGCCTCACTCTTAACTAATGCTCCATTCCCAACTAATGCTCCATCCTTAACTAGTGCCCCATTCCCAACTAATGCTCCATCCTTAACTAGTGCCCCATTCTTGACTAGTGCCTCAACTAATACCTTAACTATTGCCTCACTTTCAGCTAGTTCCCCGCTCTCCACTATTGCACCATTTATTATCTTAATTAATGCCCCACTTTCAAATAGTGCCCCACTCGCATCTAATACTTCACTCCCAGATAGTCCCTCAACTAGTGCCTCACTTTCAACTAGTGCCTCATCCACATCAATCACATTCAAATCCTCATATTCACCAATAAACTTATTTTCATCATTCATAATACCATTTTTAATAAAAAAAGCAACTCCATCCCCAACAACCCCCTTTACAAAAAATTCATTCAAAAATTTCAACTCATTAAATTCTAAATTAAATCCATCACTTTCTAATCTATCAACAATTTTCGCCAATTACAAAGAATTTATTTCACAACCCAATCTTAAAGTTACATGATACACATCACTTTTAGAATAATCAGGTTCAAATTTACCATACCGAATCTGATTTACATAAATTTTATTTGCACCTTCACCAAATGTCTCTACAAAATCACACTTAAATAAAACTTCTGCAATTAATTTATTTCGTGGATTTGTCTCATAAAAAATATTTTTTCAGTAACTCCTTTTGGAAATCCTCCGGGATTTGTAACTTTAAAAATTTCCTCTGTTTGTTGAATTATTATAGACCCATTTTCAAAATAATTCCTATGAATTATAGCATTATTTATCGCCTCTCTAATCGAATCTTCATTAAAAGCATATTCCTCTTTCAATCTAAGTCCTTTTGGGATATGGACAAAATGATTTCTTAAATTAATCTTTTTCCAAATATCATCATAATATTCTAAATATGCTTTTCTATAAATTACCATTTCTTGATTTCTATCATGTTTTAAAGATAATTTATAACCAAATCTAATTTCAGAAAATGGCAAATATTTTTGTAATGCATCTTCTGTTCCTAATAATACCAACGATGCAATAGTAAATTTATCATTTTTAATCAAATTTAAATTTTTTAGCAATTCTAAATCTGTCAATTTATCTACACTAAAATCAACTCTTTTTGATTCTTTTAATAGTGTTTTTAAAATTTTAATTGCATTTTGAGATAAATCTTCAATTGTTAGCTCAGATTTAACTTCTGCAGAATAATCATTAATATGTTCACTAAATATGGCTTTTAATTGATCAGAACTCATTGGGTGCAATTCTTCCCCAACTCTCATCAAATATTGCCCATTGAAATTTAATGGCTCACCCATTGGTTTTGAATTAATAGAAATAATCAAAACTCTTTTATTTTCACTATAAATTTCATCAATTTCAACCCGTCTTTTAATTTTACTAAATATATCTGATTTTAATTTATCAACATCTAAAAAAGCATTAGTTCCAACAATAATACGCGGTTTCTTATCTGTAACACCCAATATTATTTTTCCGCCACCTTCATTTGCTAATGCTATTAAATATCCACAAAGAGATTTTTTTCCCATTATCAAAATTGAATTGATTTTTAGCTTCTTTAAATTCTAATCGTTCAGTTTCTTTATTTGCTAAAAGCAATTCTTTTAAATTTAACTCGTCCATTCTAATCCACCACATCTATTTCTTTTTCCAACCGTTTTATTTCACCATGAATTTTATACTGCTTATCCGCTTGTTTTTCTTTACACATTAATTTATTTAACTTTCCAATTTCATTCATATTACAAATATGCTTCTTTTCTTTCTCAATAGCCAACTCAATATCCCCCTCGTTTTCTCTTAAAAATAATCGCATCATATTGTCATAAAGAATTTTCATATTCAATGCATTAAAAATTTTATCAATATCTTCCAAAAATAAATCATCCCCCCAGCTATTTAAATAAACATCAACAATACTTTTATTTGGATTATTTTGACTTCTTTTTTTATACGCCATTTTATATATTTGCTTTTCACCTATTTTAAATTGATATAAAATTGGATAAGGCACAGATTTATCAATAAACATAAGAACTTCATCAATTTTATCAATATACTTATTTTCTTTAAGTGTAATATCAAAAACAAGAATCTCCTCAACTTCATCAGTTTTTGGGATATTAAGAGTTTCACTATTAAATTTATTTACAATCACGATACTTTCAATCTCATTAACAAACCTCTTTTTAATTGATGGTTTTAATTCACAATTATCATAAAATTGTTTTTTTGGAATTTTCTTATTTGTAATGGTATTTTTATGAAAAATCATTTAATCACCAAAAAGCAAATCAATTCAAAATCATTAAGACCTTTAATTTCATTTGTGCCAATAGAAGTTCCACCTATCTTAAAAATACTATTTAAATCCTCATATTCTTTTACTTCAATTATTGAATCAATGGCTTTATGCAATAATTCAGAATATTTACCCATCTTTTGACCTTCTTTTGTCTTATCATTAAATTTTTTACATAATTTATAGTCAGGCTCTTCTTTATTTTTTGCAAGTGCCCTAAAAATATCTAAGGTATTCTTTACATCAAGATGGTTAGATATTATTTCTCCATCAACTCCAATATAAACCAAATAAAATGGGTGCAATCTATTTGTATTATTTATATTAACATTCTTATTGATATTTTTTAATACAAATATCACACCTTCCTTGAATCTATCTGTTTTTTTAACAACTGCATGAAGTCCAAAAGGAATATTTTCTATTTCTTCTCTTTCATTAAAATGATTAATTAAATCCATTCTAAAATCATTTAATCCAAGGTCAGTTATTGAAACTCCACTCTCCATATCTTCTAAATCAACTGCCTCATTTTTAATTTTATTAAGCTGTTTTTTTCTATATTCTAATTCAATTGAATCTTCTTTTGAGATAACATTTTCTTCCCCACCACTTGCAAGATTTCCAGCAATCATTCTCCCTTCAACTCTTGATTTTAAATTAATATATTCATCTAAATCCAATGGTGGCCAGAAATTCACTAATTGAATATATTCATTCTTAGACCCAATTCTATCAATTCTTCCAAACCTCTGAATAATTCTAATTGGATTCCAATGAATGTCATAATTTATTAAATAATCGCAATCTTGAAGATTTTGTCCTTCTGAAATGCAATCTGTTGCTATTAAAACATCAATATCCCCTTCAATATTCATGCCAATCTCTTTTTTTTGTTTTGAAATTGGAGAAAAACATGTAAGAATTCTATTCATTTCTTTTCCATTTAAATTTAAAGTAGATTTATTTACATTCGACCCACTAATACATGCCGTATGCAATCCAAGATTGTTCAATAAATGTGGCGATATATTTTTATAAATATAATGCACAGTATCTGCAAATGCTGAAAATATGATAATTTTTTTATTATCATCATTAATTGGATTGTTTATTTTATTTTCAATTATAGATATCAATTCATTTAATTTACTATCATTCTTAGGAGTTATTTTTTCTACTTCATAAAGAAGGTCTGATATAATTTCATAATCTTCTTCTAATTCTCTTTTCCAAGATAAAACATCCATATCATCAAGATTGATTTTAATTTTTTTACCAATGCTAAATAAATCATCAAAATCGCCCCCTTCCATATCAGTATCTTTAAATTTATTCAAATCGATGCCTTCGATTTCACCAAATTTTTTATTACCCCTCTGATTAAAAGATTCAATTGCATCAAGTGTTAATTTTATACTATTATTTAGTTTTGTAAGAGTTATTCTAAATGCCTCAATACTACTTTCCAATCGTTTTAAGAGATTAACTCTCATCAATTTCATTATTCCGCTTTCTCTTGTAGATTGCTTTAAAGAAGATTTATTACTTAGAACGGTATCATACTTTTGTTCATAAAATAATTTCTTATCTGGCAAAATATATGTAGAAGGAGAATATATTTCCAAATTTAAAGAACTTAACTTCTCAAATATATTCTTAAAAGAGAGAAAATTTTCCAAACTTGTTAATTCAAAATCTATATTTATAGGCTTTTTCTTAATTGGAAATTTGCCTATGTCTTTTGTATCATAATATTTTAATATATGTTTTCTTGATCGTGCAATTGTAACCGAATCCAATATTTCAAAAAAATCAAAACTCAATGAATTTAACAATTTATATGTTGTTCTTTCATCTACACTTAATTTAGTCCATGTATTAAATATTGTCTGTGCATCCTTAAATATCGTTTCAAGATTTTTTGAAATATTTAAATCTTTGTTAATATTCGCTACATCCCCTTCATAAGCTAAAGCTAATTGATTTTTTAAATCTAAAAATTTATTATTAACAGGAGTTGCAGATAGCATAAGCACTTTTGTTTTAACACCAGATTTTATCACATTTTTCATTAATTTTTGATATCGTGTGTCTCTATCGGCGCGTGCATTGTTATTTCTAAAATTATGGCTTTCATCAATAACTAACAAATCATAGTTCCCCCA
>JAAXQB010000189.1 GCA_012329085.1 Methanosarcinales archaeon
ATGTTGTAATGACTTATTTTTGTCCAGAATGCGGTTTATCATATTCTACAGTTATTCAAGATTCTAAATCACAATCTAATAATAAAAAATAGAATTGTAAAAAATAGTGTAAAAAGATATTGAATACAACTGTATTTTCAATCATGCACAATTTGTAAAATTATTGAGAAAATGAAAATTTCTCTCATTACATAATTCTATAAGTTATATATTAGCACAAAAAAAATTTTATTTTTTCGCCGTCTCTATTATTATTTGCTCATCTTCTCATGATGCATGATATGCTACGGCAACAGGCGCATCTTTTGAATATTGAACTATGCCCATAACTTCTGATATTTTAGAAGTTCCAAGAAATACTGCCATTGTAGTATTTTTTATTGGAAGTTTTTTTATTAAATCTTTTTCCAAGGTATCGCCCTTTGGTCTTGTAATTATAAGTGTGTCTGATATACCTTTTAAAGAAAGTTGTGTGTTTAAAGATGCGGCTGTTGCAAAGATAGATGAAACTCCCGAAACTCTTTTCACTTTAATATCATGTTTTTTAAGTTCTGCAATTTGTTCTATAATTGAACCATAAAGAGATGAGTCTCTACTATGCAATCGCACCATATTTTTATTTTTATTTACAAATTTAACCATTAATTCTACAAATTCTTTAAGTTCTAATTCATAGCTATCGATTAATTTTCTATTTGTATAATTCAATACTTCTGGATTTATAAGAGAGTCTGCATAAAGCACACAATCAGCTTCTTTTAAAAGTTCGTATCCTTTTATTGTAATAAGTTTTGGATTACCCGGTCCTGCACCTATAAAATATACCATTCGTTCTTTCATTTTTTTATTTCATTGTTTGGCATTTAATGCATTTTCTGCAGTTTTCCATGAGTGTCTAACGAAATCTGGAAATGAGTTATTTTTTTACACAATCTGCAATATATTTTTTTGTTTTTGAATCTGATGGGTATCCACTTCCAAAATCCACTCTAATTTCATTTTTCAATGAATTTATAAGCTCATCTCGTCTTGACTTTGCAATAATCAATGCTGCAGAAACAATAGGGTATGTTTCATCTGCACGATGCTCTGAAATAATTGTAATTGATTTTTTGGTTTTTTCTGTAAAATTTTTTGTAAGTAGTTTTCCAAATCTATCTGCATTTACATCAATAGAATCTACGAATGCTTTATCTGGTAATAATTTTAAAAGAACTTTTGAGAATCCCATTTCCATTATATTGTTCATTGTCATAATGCTTCTAAGCCCATCTATTTGTTTTGATTCAACTTCAAGAATAAAATACCAATCTGAGTGTTTTTTTATTTGTCGTGCCAATTGTTCTCGCTTTTTCTTGTGTATTTTTTTTTGAATTTTTAATTCCAAGATTTTTTAATGAATGGATTGCGTCAATATCTATTTTCACTCCAGCTATACACATAGTGCCAATCACGGCACCTTTTCCTGCCTCATCAATTCCTGCAATTTTCATTTATGATTAATTAAAAGTTGGAAATTTATAAAAACTCTTTGTGATGATTGTTATATATTTAATGTCCAAAACTTTTATACATTAAAACACCAATCTATAATACATTAAAATGAATTTGAATAGAATTAAGCAAATGCCGAAGAGGAAATAAATGAATAAAGAAAAAACTCTTTTTAATGAGGTAACAATAAAGCGATTGGTTTTAGATATTAAATTGACAGACAATCAGAAAAAAGCTTCTCAAATTTGGCTTAAATTGATAGAAGAGGGTAAGTTAATAAAAGAAAAACAAGGCTATCTTAAATTTTATGATATTATTCTAAAAGATTTATTGGATTATGATAATATTAAACACGAAAAAGAAGGTGTTGAATTTTCTTATGAAAAAAATGGCAAAAGTGTTGTGAGAATTGAGGCAAAAGGCATGAGCACTAAATATTTATTTATGCCTCAAAAGAGAATAAGAAAAGAATCTCCGGTTCAACAACTTTGGAGATATATGCAATTGCATGCAAGTCCATATGGAATTGTTACTAATTATAAAATATTTATTTTATTCAAATATGATGTTGGAAGCACAAAATATTATCTTTTTGATTTTGAAGATATAAAGAGAAATCCAAATAAATTGCAAGAATTTGTAGCTATTTTTTCAAGGGAGAGTATAGATAAAGGCTTTGTTGAAGATTTATATAAAAAGTCAATTATCGAGGAAAGAGAATTTACAAAAGAATTCTATAAATTATATCATGAAACAAGATTAATGTTAATAAAAGAATTTGAAGAAAATTCTGATATTAATAGGGAAAGTTCAGTTCATTTTGCACAGTTATATCTTAATAGATTGATGTTTGTATTTTTTGCAGAAGATACAGGAAAGATAGATAAAAGGATAATAGAGGATAGAATTTTAAAAACTTTGAATAATATTCATTTATTTTCCTCTAATTCATCTAATATTTCTAATGTTCTAATTGGTTTATTTAAGGATTTGGATAAAGGAAGTGATTTTCCAATTAAATTATTTGGTTTTAATGGAGGTTTGTTTCAACAGAGTATTCCAACGGATGCTTACTTTAAAGATTTTAGAGAAGAGATATTTTTCAAAGAAGTTAATCAATATTCAAAATTAAAGAAAAAAGATTTAGAGTTGAATGAAAATGAGAAAGAATTGTTTGAAATATATAAAAATAAAATCAACCCAATAATAAAAAATATGTTGTTAATGGCTTCTTTTGATTTTAATACAGAAGTTAATGTTAATATTTTAGGTCATATTTTTGAACAGTCCATTTCAGATATTGAAGATTTGAAGACTGATAAAAGTTCAAAACGAAAAAAGGATGGGATTTTTTACACTCCTGAATATATCACAGATTATATTTGTAGAAATACAATCATTCCGTATTTTTCCAAGGAGGGAGTTTGTAATGTGCCTGATTTGATTAAGGAATATGAATCTAATATCGAAGAATTGGAAAAAAAGTTTAAGGAAATGAAAATATTAGATCCTGCTTGTGGTTCTGGTGCTTTTTTAATTAAAGCAACTGATGTTATGTTGGAAATTTTTAAAGCAATTCAAGAGTTTAAACAGCATGAAGGAGAATATGAAGCAAGAGGGGGATTGAAAAGAAAGAGTGGCGTTAAAGGACAATTGGTTTTAGAAAAATGGAATGAAGAAGCGGAAGCAATGGAGATTATAGAGAATAGTATTCATGGTGTGGATGTTAATGAAGAATCTGTTGAGATAACTAAACTTTCTTTGTTTTTGAAAATGGCACGAAGGAATAGAACATTAACAGATTTATCAAATAATATAAAGCAAGAGAATAGTTTGATTGATGATGAAGAAATTGCAGGTAAATTGGCTTTTGATTGGGGACGGAAGTTTCCGTTTAAGTTTGATGTTGTGATTGGAAATCCGCCTTATGGTGCAAAACTAACAAAAAACGAAGTAAAATTTGTAAAAAAAAATTATTCGGTAGGCAATTCTGAAACAGCACAATTGATGATGGAAAAAACACATTCCCTGCTTAAAGATAAAGGATTGCATGGATTTATAATTCCAAAAGCATTTATTTTTGTTTCTACATGGAGTAAAATAAGGAATAAATTTTTAGATGAATTGAATATTTTAATCGATTGTAAAAAAGTTTGGAAAGAAGTTAAATTAGAACAAATAATCTATACAATTCAAAAAGGAAGTAAATTTAATAAATATAAGTCTGGAATAAGAAATGCACAATCAATGAAAATTATAGCAAATGTAAATAAATCACTCATTCCAAAATTTGATGGTGTTTTATTAAACTCTTTAACAGATCAAGAAATTGAAATAGGGTCTAAGATTAAAGAGATAAAAACCGCATTAGGAACAATTGGAATTAATAAATGGGGGGATGTATTTTATCAACAAATAAATCAAGAAAATAATGGACTTAAAGTGTTAGGAGGCAATGAAATACAGAGATATTATAAAAGAGGTATAAAAGGATATATTGAAAATAAACACATCAAAACAGACCAATCATTAATAAAACCAAATTCTGTTTTATTGCAAAGAATAATTGCACATATTGAAAATCCTATAGATCATTTAAAAATTAGTGGAACTATTATTGAGGAGGACAATTATAGAATTGTCAATACAATTCATCAATTAACACTCGACAAGGAAATATCAAATAAATATGTTTTAGTGATAATAAACTCTAATTTTATGAATTGGTTTGTATATAGATTTATATTTGCTAAAGCAATAAGAAGTTTTCAATTTTCAGGAGATGTTGCTAAAAAGATTCCAATCCCAAAAATATCTCTTTCAGAACAAACTCCATTTATAGAAAAAGCTGATTCAATGCTTATATTAAACAAAGAGTTTTACGAAAATAAAAATAAATTCTTTAACAGAATCAAAAAAAGCTTTAATTTGGAGAAAATAAACAGAAAAATAGATAAATTTTATGAAATGGAAATTAACGATTTTATTAAAGAAATTGAAAGACTAAGTAAAAGAAAAATTTCATTAAAAGATCAAGATGAATGGGAAGATTATTTTGAGGATTATAAAGAAAAATTATTGAAATTGAAAGATGAAATTGAAAGAACAGATGATAAAATAGATGAAATGGTTTATGGATTATATGATTTGAATGAAAGGGAAATTGGAATGATAGAGGGAAGTTTGAAATGATTGAGAAAACATCATTCCACCAATTAAGTAAAGAATTAATTAATATATACGGCACAATTTCGGAAAAAATACCATCTGACAATGAAAAATCTAATTATATAATCGATTGTATAAATTTCTTAAATGATTTCAGCAAAATAAACGATTTTGTTGTAGGTAATGTATCTGAAAAAGAAATATATTTCTTTCTAAAATTATTGTTAGATGCTGTAGGGCTTGTCAGTGCAACAGAAGGAAGCTTACAGCCTATTAAGCTTGGTAACATAGAACTCATAAGTCGCAAAAGAGACTTGAAAGGTGTTTATAAGGGCAATGATAATAGTATCAATCAAAATATGTGCGCTACATTGTTTCGAGGGTGGATTAAAAGTAACAAGTTACCAATCGAAATTAGTAAAGATTTAAAAAATATTGTCCCAAAAGGAAAACGTAGTTGTGATTTCTTAATAGAAGGTAATGGAAATCAAATCTTAGTTGAATGTAAAAGAATCCATCCTATCAAAGAAATCAAAAGCATCGACTTAATAATAAATATTATAAAAAAATCAGAGTCCATTATCAAGGACGCAATTTTACAATTTAAAAGCATGGAGAAATGTTTAAATAAAACTAATTCTCATAGACATCTTATTTTGGATATATCTGCTTATGGTGAAAATCGTATAAAAGAAGATGAGAATTACAATATTATTGGACTGTCAGAATCAAAAGAAATCAAACAAATAATTAATCACTTTAAAGCACATAATCCCATAGGAATTGATGTAATCACATTTTGCTGGTCGGAAATTTATATATTTGAAAATAAACCGAGGGTATTGGTTTATCGCACAACTCCATTCAAAATTAATAATAACACACCTAATTTATTTAATTATGATGGATGGACAATAGAATTCTACCCATCAGGAAAAAAAGTAAATGAGTTTAAAGAGCTTCGTATCTCCTCTATTGCAAGACCTCAATCTTGGATAGAATTACAATGGTACAGTTGTAGTGATAATTTATTAATAATAGGTCCAGAGGAGGAAAATAATACTGATAAATAAGAGTTATACGATTATAACTTTAATCACAAATTAGAACAATATTTTTTTTCTATAATAAATGATTTAATATGGTGGAAAAAACGAAGCTATTGTTATATGAAGCGTTATTTTCATATCATAAACGAAATATCACAATATCATTCAATCTCATATATATTTATACATCAAACCGGCACAGTTCCATAATTCAGTTATATAGTAAAAAAAGTAATAAAATTAATACATTGAATATATACTTATATATACCATAAAGTACTTATAGTATATGTGAAATTTA
>JAAXQB010000064.1 GCA_012329085.1 Methanosarcinales archaeon
GATGCTTCTCCATATACTGTTGAAGTAGAAGTAAATACAATGCCTTTGACATTATTTTTACGCATGCTTTCAAGTAGATTATATGTAGCTTTGATATTTTGATCAAAATGTACTTTTGTATCTACTTCACCCAATTTCACATCTGAATTTACAGCTATGTAATATACAAAATCAATATCAATACACGCATTTTCAATTTCTTTAATATTTAATAAATCACCAGCTATAAACGAAAAATCTGAATTATTTGTATGTTGTTTGATAAAATGTTTAAATCCTGAACTTAAATTATCAAATACAATTACTTAATTTCCATTAATTAATAATTTATCTACTACATGACTTCCAATAAAACCTGTTCCACCAGTTACAAGTATTTTTTGTTTTATTGTTTTTGATTTTTAATAATATTAAAAGAATATAAGATGTAAGACTATATTAAATTATATGATTTGTACACTTATAATTGATATTGTAAAAATGTATAGTTTTTATACTTTAAACTTATATATCATACATAATAAAAATGATTTACCATATCGCAGATTCCGCAGTTTTTATCATGAACAATCATGAATTTTTATCTTCTAAGTTAAATATAATTACAGTTCCATCTGTTAAAAATGAATTGAAAAGCAAAGGCGCCAATTTACGATTTAATCTTTTACAAGTAAAAATGGAACTTCCAGAGCAAGAAATGATAAAAGAAGTTCTTAAAATTGTAAAATATACGCAAGATGCAGATTTGTCAAATACAGATATTGATATACTTGCAAAAGCATTTGAATATAAACAAAATGGAATACTCCTTACTGATGACTATGGGGTACAAAATATTGCAAAAATTATGGGCATAACTATAAAACCAATCATGCAAAAGAATATTAAAGATATTATAATCTGGGAAATGGAATGCATTGGTTGTAGAAAACGATTTTCCAAAGGTGATATTTGTTATGTATGTGGATCGGCACTTAAAAGAAAAAGAAAATCAAAGATTTTACAATAATAAGAATTAAATTCTTGTGACTATAATTGAAATGAAGTATAAATATAAATATTGTTAAAAAATAATAAATATATCAATCAAAATAATTAGTTTCTGGATAAGTTATTAAAAACAAGGACAAAGTAATAATGAAGAAAAATATTGAAGAATTAACCAAAAAAGCCATAGATATGCAAGCTAATAGTCTTACAACTACGCAAATTGCAAATGAATTGAATATTTCAAGAGAGACTGTTATATGGCTTCTTACACAATCTAAAAAAGAGGAAAGCACACCTGTGCCAAAAGACAGCTCTATTGAATGGAATTGTATAGGCAAGAGTGCAAATAGGCTTCGGAATATATCAATGGCACTATGTGATATAATTTTAGAATCAATTCATAAAATTGGCATAGATGTTGATGTTATTGTGGGGATTGGGGCAAGTGGCATTCCTTTTGCAGTTCTTATAGCAGATGAACTTGGAAGTGAATTTGCAGTATTTCATGTACAAGATAAACAAAGATCAAGTGGCATACATGGTGTGCTTAGTCGAAATTTTGCGAGCGTGGAAGGTAAAAATTGCATCATTGTAGATGATGTGATAACATCCGGCTCTACTATAAAAGGTGTAATAAACCATTTAAAAGACAATCATGCAACTCCAATTGCAGTTACTGTACTTATTGATAAAATTGGAATGAATACAATTGAAGACATACCAATTCATTCATTAATTCGCATTATGCGTGTAGATTAATCAAACTAATATAATTTTAAACGCTCATTTGTTCAATCATGAGCTATCGCTCAGAGCGTTCCAAACGAGCTATTTAAATAAATATCAATTGTAAGGTCTAAGTATTTTATATGAATGATTTTGAACAAGTGCTGGTGATGTCTTTTAATTCATTTTTTGAAAAAAGTGGAATAAAAGGTATATCCCATAGGATTAAACAACATCGATTTTCATATCAATTTGTAGATGTGCTTGTAGATTCATTGCACCCAGACTATTATCTCGGAATAGAATGTAAAAGTATTTCAGTTGAAAAAAGGGCAAATGCGTTATATTTTACACAACATTTTACTACTGATAAAAATGGAGATCATCAAATAGATAGGGTTGCTAATTTTCTTAAAAAATCTGGTCGCAAAGGATTTCTTTTGGTGGAATTGAGGCGTGGAAGTGGAAATAAAAAAAATGCATATGCAATTTCATGGAATCAACTTGAAATACTATTTAATTCAGAGGATAGAAAAGGAATTACAGTATCTGAATTGCAAGCGTTTCCAAAACTTGAACGGATTGGCAATTATTATAAAGTTGATCCAGTTCAATGGGAATATATTTAGATGTAGTTTTAATTTGTTTTAATGCCGTAATAGGTAAAATGAATGAAAAATAAAAAAAATCAACGCCTCTATTTTTTCTAATAAAAATTTGAATTGAAATAAAAAATTATTCGTAATAAAAAAAGTAACGAATGAAATAGATGTAGAATTTATACGATATATATTTAATTGATTTTTTATCCACCTGATACAATTCTTATTATTGTTAAATCTGATGCTGTAACAGTTTCATCAAATGGAACTGCTTGCTTTTCTTTTAAAATAATAACAGTTTCAGGATTTATATCGAGTGTTTTCAGTAATTCGTCATAAGTTGTTCCATCTTTTACAGTGATAGTTTTTTCAGTTGTGCCGCATGATAGGATTTTTATGTTTAGAGTTATAGTCATGGTTTTTTTTGCACATAATTTAGAAAATTAAATAATTGAGATTTATTTAAGTTTCATTCTTAAAAAAATGGCTTAGAATCATTTGGTTTTTGAATGAATGCTCATTTTCGTTATCAATATATTTTTAATCTTTTATCATTAATAAATAGCATGCATAAAATTTATTTTAATGAAAGCATAATATAAATATTAATCATAAGAGTGGTAAGTTCAGTCTGATAATCTGATGTTTTTTGCTATAATATAATCAAAATTAACGATAAATTGAAAATTGCAGTAAAAAATACAAAAACGAGATAACGCTCATTTGTTCCGAACGAGCAAACGCTCGTTCGTTCCGAACGAGCTATTGAAAATTTTCTCTCAATACATAATTTTATAAGTTATAGAGACTGTCCAATAATTAATTTACATTATATATTTAAGTTATATTTTATCCCATTTGGATAATTATTAATTACAATTTTATAAATATTGTCCCAAATGTAATAAATATTAATTGATTTGTGCATGAAATTTCAATTGTTAGGCCGCCTCTATACTAAAAATAATTTTTCCATGTGACTTATTTTCATCTGGAAATAAATATGGCGAGTATGTTAATAGTGATGGGTGCATTAAATTTTTTTTACATCATATTGAATTGTTTTTAATTAAATTTATTATTTCATACCCTAACATATATATAATAAATATTATAATATTATATATCATAATATGTATTATTTATAGTACTATATTATTCATATTATTACCTTTTTAAAAAAAAATTTAAGTTGAGAAATAATTTTAAATTTTTCATTAATTATCGATATCCACCAATAAGATTTTACTATATATTTATTTTCATTATATTTAAACATTGTGTTCAATTGTAATATTGAAATTATATAATCGATTTTAAACTATTTTTTATTTATACATAAAATCATAAAATTAATTTGCAATTTAAATTAAATAATATCACATATTCATCAATGCATAATGATTTTTGTTATATCGCACAAATTAAATAAATCTTACTTTAGATTTATATTTTTTAATTGATTGGAAAGACACATCCAAAAATATAGTGGTATAATGAATATAAACCATGACATACCAAGAAAGATGCCTATAAAGTGTTCCAAAGTTATCATTATAACATGAAAAAATATATCTAAATTTAAACTTATTATTAAATCCCTCATTATCATTCTAAGTTGTAACAAATAATCATTAAAAACAAAAAAATATAATAAAAATATGATACCACTAATAAGATATAGCATATATAAGTTTGATTCGCCATATTTTTTATCAGTTACAAAAAGTATTTTTTTTTCAATATTGAAAACGATTACATTTCCAGCTATAAAACCAATTAGAATACTTATTGCATATATCACTCTAAGTATTTGAATGGTCATTATTATTTCACAACCTATTATAAAAAGAGGAAAAAATAGGCACAGTTCCAAAATCTAGTGATTTTCTACTTTTTACGCCAAACTCGTTCACTTAATCAGTCAAATATTGTTTTACAATCATTTATACATTTCTAAAACTTAATA